>JAGQXC010000087.1 GCA_020436785.1 Saprospiraceae bacterium
CACCAATCTGTCCGAGGAAGCTAAAAATTTCATCCGTCATAAAGCCGAAACATCCGATCTCAAACAACAGGCGGAAGAACAGGGAGAAGATCTGATGGACCTCGTCACCATGCTCGTCGAACAGGCCAGCTGGAAGCTGGTGGTGCGCAAAAAAGAGGGATTAGTCAATTAGATGACGGCTGAAAGTAAAGTTCGTTAATCCCGGACCTCGGCGAGATCCAAAATCCAAATTCTCCAATTTCCAATCACAAATCCTAAATCCTAAATCCTAAATCCAATTCATCTTTCTCCTTTCTTCACCCACTTGTCGATGCCCGGGCAGCCCTGAAACATCGGGTCGATCTCCACAAAGGTTTCCTGGATTTTACCATCCAGCCAGGTGCTTAGGTAATCGTTCTTCTTGAAATTTTTTGCCAGCTCCTGGATCTTGGCATAATCCTGTTTTAAATTGGCCCGGTGGGGAGGGGTTTTTGAATTGAGACGGACAATGCGGTATTTGGTTTCCTGGCGGGGGGTGATGTATTCGATGGGTTCTGAGATGTCACCTACTTCCATTTCCGCGATGGCAAAATAGACGTCCGGGTCCAGGTCCTTCACTTCGAAAAAGGTCGTACCGTTGACTTGATTAATGATGCGGCCACCGTTATTAAAGGATTGTTCCTCCTTGTCGGAAAACTTTTGAACGGCCTCCTGAAAGGTGATCGAATCACTCTCAATCAATTGTTTGATGCTGTCCAGTTTGGCAATGGTGGCATCCACGTCCGATTGTTCTACTTCCGGGATGATCAGGATATGCCGTAAAAGCAGGCGGCTTCCTTTGCGGTCAAGCAATTGGATGATGTGGTATCCAAATTGGGTCTCGATGACCGGAGAGATCTCATTGATGTCCAGGTTGAAGGCGGCGGCCTCAAATTCGGGAACAAATTTTCCGCGGGTAGACCAACCCAGGTCACCACCCTGCGGACCGGAGCCGGGATCGTCGGAGTTCTTGATGGCCATGGTGCCAAAATCTGCGCCATTTTCGATGAGGGTGCGGATGGAATCCAGTTTCGCAAAGGAACGCGCCTTCGATTCGGCATTGGCTTTCGGAGCAACCACAATTTCCGAAACTTCCACTTCGGAAGAGTAGAAGGGTAAACTGTCTTTGGGTATTGACTCAAAGAAGGACTTCACCTCCGAAGGAGTGATGTTGATGCTGTTGAGGATCTCACCCCGCATTTTTTCTTCCAGGAGCATATTCCGCATATCGTCCTCCATATCATCGTGAACCTCCTCCGGCGTTTTGCCGTATTGCTGGATGAATGCATCGCGGTCGCCCCGCAGGTAGGACATGATGTTGGCAATGCGGGCATCGATCTGCTGCGCCACATCATCATCGCTTACCTCAACGGAGTCCAGTTTGGCTTGATTGACCATCAAGCGCTGGATAAGAATATTTTCCAGGATGACACAACGGATGTCCGGGGGTAATTCCTGTTGATATTGCTGCAAGCGCTTCAGTTCGCCTTCGACGTCGGACAGGAGAATGATCTCACTACCCACCTGACCAATGATCTGGTCGATGATGGTTGTGTCTTGAGCCGGTAATTTTACCAATATGCTGAGGCTCATGGCCAGGATGGTGATCCATCTCATTCGATGTAGATTTTAATGTTGTTTTTACGCAATTCCTGATCGTATAGTTCCTGGGTAATGTTCTCCAGGTATTTGAATCGTTTTTGGTGCAGGATTAATTTGGTCAACTGGTCCTGAATAAATGTCATGGGAGCCAGGTCATTTTCTTTTGCCCGGTCGATCACCCTTAAAACGAAATGAAAGCCGGAATCGCTGACATCAAAGGACTTGCCCGGATCAAGATCGCGGATTCGCACCCGGTTGCCGGGAATTTGATCGAGGATGTCCAGAGCGCGGTACCATTGGGTGGTATCGGTAAACTGAATGTTTGCCTCACTACCCAGATCTGCGATCTCCGCCACATCAACATCACCTTGAGCCATGGCTTTACGCAGCTTGTTCAGGTTCTTGTCTTTATCATCCACTTTGAAATAAAGACAGCGGATGATGGTGTATTTCAGAGGATACTGACTTTTATTTTTTTCATAATAGGCCCTGAGTTCTTCGTTGCTAACGGTAGAATCCTGATAATTTTCCACCAGGATTTTCTCATAATTATAACGAATAAGGGATTTACGGTAATCGTTGACCAGTTGTTCAAGATTGAGCTCTTTCGGAATGTTTCGTTCTGCTTCGCGCATCATCAACTGGTCCTTGATCCAGCGGTTGATGTAGCCCGTGACGAAGAGCTGGCTGTCCTGCGCGGATACATCTTTAGGGATGATGTCTTCGATCTCGGACCAATACAGATTTTCATTGTAAACGCTGGCGATCAGCCGGTCACCATTTTCCAAAACCGGTGCTGGTTTACACGCCCATAACAAGCTGGTGGTAGCGATCAAAACGAAGGCTTGTTTACCGGACCAATGCATCGAGAACCTCCTGATTTACGTCTACCTTGTAGGTGTCGCGAAGTTGTTTTACCCATTGTTTTTCTAAATAATCCTGGTAGTCGGCAATCACATAACCTCGTGCTTCATCAAGTGTCTTACGGGCAGGAGGATAAATGGTTTCGATGATGCGGAAAGTGGTGGTTCCATGTTGATCATCTTTCTCGGCAGCACTCATTGCTTTTGCCTGCCAGTCCATTTCCATCAGGGACTTACTCCCTCGTTCCACTTTTTCCAGATTGTATTCGATCACTTTTTTGGAGTCGGTGTTGAATTTTTTCTGCACCTCGTCGATCGGGCTCTTCTTAAGACTCTTGAGAATTTTTTTGATCAGTTTTTCATCCTGGGTCATCAGTGTTACCGTAGCCAGATCAGCGCGGTCTTTCCACATAAAGTTATCCCGGTGGGTATCAAAATAGGTTCTTAAACCGGTCGTATCCTGAGAGGCCTTATCCCACACCAGTTGTTTGGTGGCTTCAAACAACAGGATTCCTTCCTGGTATTCGCGCATCAGGTTTCGGAAATCTGGGTATTTGTTTTTTAGATTGAGTTCTTCAAATTTTAACGCGCTCTCATTGACAAATTGTTGATACATATTGGCAGCAACCTCCTTGATTCCGGAACTGTTGGCCATTTGTACCCGGTTGCGGGAGTTGGTGAAAAGGAAATTGGCAAATTGGCGGGTGGTAAAGTCCATCTGGTCACCCAGGGTAAAGAGGGATTCATCGGGAATGTTGCCCGCTACCCGCCATTTGTAGGTCAGGAAAGAAGAATCCAACTGCCCGACGAAGCGGGCATAGTTATCCGGATGTTCGGTGAAATGTCCATCCATTTTAATATCCCGGATCATGACTTCTTTGGCGGACTGGATGCGGCTGTCCCGTTCAACCTGCGCTTTCAGCACGGCTTTGGCTTGCTCGAAATCGCCCAGGTCGATCTTGCGTATCCGTTTAATGATGTGCCATCCTACCCGTGATTCTACCGGTTCACTGAAATCACCGTCCTTTTTCAGGGAGAAGGCGGCATTTTCAAATTCCGGGTCGTACATGTTTATCCTCAGGACACCTATGTTGCCACCCCGGGCAGCGGTTGTTCGGTCCTCACTGTAGGTGGCAGCCAGCGCTTCGAAATTCCCACCGGCTTTTAACAATTGGTAGATCGAATCGATCAACATTTTTGCTTTGGCTTCTTCCTGAGGCTTATCGGATTTGCGGATGAAGATGTGCGCCACTTCCATTTCTCCCCGGGCTGGCCGGCGGTCGGTCACCTTGACCAGGTGATAACCGAGTTTGGTCCGGATCGGACCTTCCACTTTATTCATCGGGGCAGTATAAATCAGGTTCTCCAGGTTGTAGAATCCGTCGGGAAGCATGGCGGACATATAGCCCATGTCGCCTCCGGAGCGCTTGGTATTCTGGTCGTCGGAAAATTGTTTGGCCACCTCGTCAAAGGGTTGTCCCATGTCGAGGATCTGCTTGGCTTTCATGATTTTTTGATAGGCCACCAGGGTGTCATTGGCACTTTGTGGCGGGGAGATCTGTACCAGGATATGGCTGAACCGGACATCTACCTTTTTGCGCTCGTACAATTCTTCGACCAGGTTATTGACCACCTCTTTGTCAGAAAGGTAGGAGTTGGCCAGTTGGCGGCGATAGGTCTCTAGTTCTTGCTGCAAGGCAGGAACCGTGTCCAACCCCATATCCATGGCTTTTTGAACTTTTAACTTATAATTGACAAAGAGATCCAGGTATTCTTCCAGCGAAGCTTTGGAATAATCCGCTTTTTCTCCGTTGTTCTTATTATAAATGTAGGTGAACTCAGAGACGTGGATGGGCTTGCCATCAATGGTAAAAAGTACCGGATCCTGATCCTGGGCAGTGGCGGCCTGAATGAATGCCAGGCAAACAATCAGAGCGATGAGGTGGCGAATCATTAACGTATCAATTTAATTGTATGCATTTAAAAATGCGATGCAAAAATAGCATTTCTAAACCCATTTTGTGCTATCCATCCTCGAACGCAGCCCTACCTTTAAATATTGTTAACAATTCTAATCATCCTGGCTCAGATCGAATCCGATGTCCCGGCGGTAATACATGCCCTGAAAATTGATCCGGTTGATGGATTCATAGGATTGCTCCAGGGCGGACTGTTGACTGGTACCGAAGGAAGTAATGGCGATAACCCGGCCTCCGTTAGTAACCACCTGATCACCAGTTTGTTTGGTTCCCGCGTGTAAGATCAGTGAAGCGGATACGCGGTCCAAACCAGTAATGACATCTCCTTTGGCATACGATCCCGGATATCCTCCTGCCACCAGCATGACGGTTGCCGCATAGCGGGCATCCACCTGGATGGATTGTTGCTTGAGGCGTCTGGTGTGCATCGCCTCAAAAAGCTCAACGAGATCGTTTTTGAGGCGGGGCAGGATGACTTCTGTTTCCGGGTCGCCTAGGCGGCAATTGTATTCGATTACATAGGGATCACCCTGGACATTGATCAGTCCGAAAAATATAAATCCCTGATAGTCAATATTCTCAGAGCGGATCCCGGCTAAGGTCGGCTCGATGATGCGCCGGATTACTTTTTCTTTCAGCGTCTCATCCATAAATGAAACGGGAGAAATGGCACCCATGCCACCGGTGTTCAACCCAGTATCGCCTTCACCAATCCGCTTATAATCTTTCGCTTCCGGAAGCAAGAGATAATCGCTTCCATCGGTCAGGACGAAAACGGAAAATTCAATTCCTGCCAGGAAATCTTCAATAACCACTTTCGAACCGGCATCACCAAATTTACCCTGCAGCATCGCCTGCAATTCCCCTTTTGCTTCTTCCCGGTCATCAAGAATTAATACCCCTTTTCCTGCCGCCAGACCATCGGCTTTCAGAACAATAGGAGTTGGTTGCCGGTCAATAAATGCCTTTCCAGACTCCAGGTTGTGGGTGGTCACTTCGAGGTATTGAGCCGTAGGGATTTGGTGCCGTAACATGAATTCCTTGGCAAAGGCCTTACTGCCTTCCAGCAGGGCACCGGCTCGTGAAGGTCCTACCAGGATCACATCTGCATTTTCCGGATGACTGCGTAATGCATCAACCAGACCATCCACAAGGGGGGCTTCGGGCCCGATAACCACCAGGTCAACGGCTTGTTTACGGATGAACGCATGGACCGCATCGGCATCTTCTGGATGGATGGCTACATTGGTCCCATACTGGCGAGTACCTGCATTGCCCGGGGCAATCCATAGCTGATCACATTGAGGACTCTGGGCTAATTTCCAGGCCAGGGTGCATTCGCGGCCCCCGGAACCCAGGATTAAAATGCGCATGACGGTGTTTTTCTGATTGGCTCTGCAAATATTTTGAAATTACCCGACAATGGCCGCATCCATGCCAGGAATAATTCGGGCATAAGGGCAGAGTTAATGGGCTGATTAGTGCTTGTGATGTTAAGTTAGATTACCAGTCCCCTCCATTGGAGGGTATTTAGGGGTGAGTTTTCCCGGTCCCTTGACCTTATCAACCGACCCCATGTGTTCCCCTCCTGGGAGGGGAATCCCTAAATTGGATCTTGTTGCCTGCTAATTTTGAATGCTTTGCTTAGGGATCTTAAGCGATATGTTCTTGATCACAAGTCCCCTCCGATGGAGGGGATTTAGGGGTAGGTTTTCCCGGTCCCTTGACCTTATCAACCCACCCCTTGTGTTCCCATCCTGGGAGGGGAATCCCTAAATTGGATCTTGTTGCTTGTTAATTTTGAATGCTTTGCTTAGGGATCTTAAGCGATATGTTCTTGATTACAAGTCCCCTCCATTGGAGGGTATTTAGGGGTGGGTTTTCCCGGTACCTTGGCCTTATCAACCCACCCCTTGTGTTCCCATCCTGGGAGGGGAATCCCTAAATTGGATCTTGTTGCCTGCTAATTTTGAATGCTTTGCTTAGGGATCTTAAGCGATATGTTCTTGATCACAAGTCCCCTCCGATGGAGTGGATTTAGGGGTGGGTTTTCCCGGTTCCCCGGCCTTATCAACCGACCCCATGTGATCCCCTCCTGGGAGGAGAATCCCTAAATTGGATCTTGTTGCCTGCTAATTTTGAATGCTTTGCTTAGGGATCTTAAGCGAAATGTTCTTGATCACAAGTCCCCTCCATTGGAGGGTATTTAGGGGTGGGTTTTCCCGGTACCTTGGCCTTATCAACCGACCCCTTGTGTCCCCATCCTGGGAGGGGAATCCCTAAATTGGATCTTGTTGCCTGCTAATTTTGAATGCTTTGTTTAGGGATCTTAAGCGATATGTTCTTGATCACAAGTCCCCTCCGATGGAGGGGATTTAGGGGTGGGTTTTCCCGGTTCCCCGGCCTTATCAACCGACCCCTTGTGTTCCCTTCTTGAGAGGAGAATCTTCGCCAAGGAAGATTTAAGCACAAGGAATACCTGCTGGACGAACGCTGTGCGTTGTCAGCATTTCAGCTCTCCTTCTCCTTTTTCCCTATTCCTTTGACCCCGCACCCCGCACCCCATGACCTCGTACCCCATAACCTCGCACCCCATTTAAGTTAATTTGTTAATTTGAATTATGTCCTCGATCATCGCCATCATTGTTTGGACGTCTCCTTCTCCTTTTTCCCTATTCCTTTGACCCCGCACCCCGCACCCCATA
>JAGQXC010000088.1 GCA_020436785.1 Saprospiraceae bacterium
AGCACCTGAACGAACACCGAGCTGTCGCAGCCACTCGCCGATTGACCTGGCAGCCGGATTAGTTTACTGGACGAGGCTACCTGAAACCGGTTTCCCAGCAGATCTACCGTATCGCCGGGACAGATGGTCAGCGGGATGGTGTCGATGCTGTTGGGAAACAGATGTAATTGGACATCCAGCAGGGTGTCGCAACTTGTTCCGGGATTACCAGCAACCAGGTCTTGCAAGTGGCCGGCATGGAAAGGAATGCCTCCGATGATCAGGGTGTCGCCGGGACACAATTCCCAGCGAATGGGGACGGTATCGGGCACCGTGAAAGCCAGTTGTACCTGAAGGATGCTGTCGCAACCACCCAGGGCTGCGCCGGGAAGGATCACCAGGCCATCCGGGTGAGCCATAGAGAAAGTTTCTCCTCCAATGATCAGTGAATCGTTTGAGCACAGGGTCCGCTGATAGGCTACCGTATCCTGGTTAATGGTTGCTATACGGACCGTACCGCTCGCTTCCCCGATACAATATTTATCCTCGATGCCCGTCAGGGTCAGGAGGATGTCGCGGGTGGCCAGGACCCGGAACGAAAAATTGGGGGTTTGGGCCTGGATGGTTTGGGGAGACCCGTTGCGCTGGTAAGAGATATTAAAGGGCGCCGTACCGGTCAGGTCAAGTGCGATCTCCGGTTCCGAACCCTGGCAGGCGACCAGGTCTCCGGCGATGGTGGCGGTCGGTGGCGTACGTACGGCAATGATTACCGGCGCGGACACATCGGCGCAATAATCGTTCACGTCGAATCCCTGTCCCTGGGCCGTACTGGCGGCGGCCGAAAAATAGTAATACCCCGGTGCGAGTGGTCTGGGTACCCGGTTCCAGTCGATAACCCGGTTGTCCGATTGATAAAGAATGGTGCCCAAAGAGTCGGGCCGTCCGTCGTAAAGAATAAAGAACAAACTGTCGTCGCCGTCATTGACAAAGTCCAGGTTATCCGGAAATTGCCGGCTGGAACCGGTAACATCGGGACATACATATATAGTGTCTCCGGCATCCCGGAGGGTGGCGGCGGCGGTGATGCAACTGCAATTGGGTGCGCTCTGGGTGACGCGGACCGTATCGCAAAAGTCAAAGGCACCGGTCCAGATTTTCATCTCCAGGTCTACACCAACTGGAATAGGATCGGTGATGATTTTATTATCCACGCGGGTTGCCGGGTAACCGGAAAAACCATAATTATTACTTGCATCCCCGTCCATGGTGATGGTGGCTCGCCAGGCGGTATCGGCAAAACAGTCGACCAGAGTGGATTGCTTTTCAATTTTTCCTTGAAAAAAGATAACCGGAGGACTGATAAATCGACCGGAACATCGATTGTTCGAAACAAAGTTAGTGACCCGAAGAATGGATGGAAACCCGCCAAAAACACTATCAATTTTAATTACGTCATTTTGCTCATCGGTAATAAAATCAAATTGCCTTTCACGGTTGTCATCCAAGAAATAAGACAACGTATAAAGCGGATCGCCGGTAAACCGGACATTGATTTCTCGTGGGCTATAAAAATCGTCCAGACAAATAGTGTCCGGAGACAAGAATTCAACCGTGGCATCTAAAAGGACTACCGTATCTAATAATGTATAGTGGCAGGTATCGTTAATTGTAATTTCAACGGTATCGACAATAGTACCAGGACCAGATAAGTATGGGACAAAACGATTGGTCGAATCGACAATCCCGGGACCATACCAGCGGATGCGGGCACCCGGGTCGACGACGGCGGGAACGTCGCGGATAAGGGTATCCCGCAGGGTCTGAGCCAGGCAGAAGGTATCGATACCTGGCAGGAGTTCCAGCTCGGGACAGGTGAAAGAAGGCGACAAGCACGAGGCGTTGCGGTCGGCAATGATTTGGCCGCCTGCTTCGGTGTGGCATTTGCCCCCGTTGGTCAGGGTGACGGTAAAATCCTGGTCATCCGTGACGATCAGGTTGATGGCCTGGGTGGTATTGCCGGTACTCCATGCATAGGCATCGGCGGTGGGAGCCTGGATGGTCACGGGTTCATTGACACAGATGGTATCGTTCGGCAGGTACAGCAGACCGGCATCCGGCAGGGGAATTTGGGAAATGTCGATGGAGGTGGTGGCGGTGCATTTGGTCAGTGGGTTGGAGCCGGTCAGGGTAAATAAACCGGTTTGAGAAGTGACATTGATTATTCTTCCGGTGGGCTTAAAGCTGCCATTTTTCCAGTTCCATTGGGTGATTTGTCCGTTCAGGGCGTTGCCGGTTAACTGCAAGGAGGAGCCGGTACAATACGTGGTGTCACCGGTGATGGAGATGACGGGGCAATCCACCAGGACCGGATTCCCGATCGAGGGAGTTACTGTTGAACAAACCGTATTTCCTTGTTTCCAGACCAGCTTGATGAAAGCCTGGTTTTTATCGCAAAGTGATTCACTCAGGGTTAGATTAAAAGTCAAGGCTTGTAATCCCAGATCAGGCCATCCTAAGCATGGTGCAGCCTGTGGCCGGTCGGGCCAAATAAAAAATGTGCCTTCCGGCATATTTTGGGCATAACTAATGGTCGAGCTACAGGTAGAACAAAAATTTACTGTGTACCGACGGATTCCATTTGGATTATCCGTGAATGCTCCTACCGCCCGGGTGCAACTGCTCTGCAGTACATAGATCGGCACGGAAGATTTTGTTGCTTCGCTGCATAGTGCGGACCAATTATAAACATTCGGACTCGCATCCGCGCTCATAAACAGGATCACGACCGCATTGGGTGGGACGACATCACCGGGACCGGCCGGAATGACGCTACACCCACCCAGGCTACCTATAGCCGGCCTTACAAACGGGCAGGCCGCGGATCCCGGGTCTTCGCATCCGGAAGGACAAATACCGGGCAGGTTGTTGTTGTTTTCATCCAGGTCAACCAATAGATCATTGACCGCAAAACCGCTGCCCGAATTGAAGGTCATGTATTCATTGGATTCACCGACACAGGCATTGATCATTGCCCCGATTAGCGTCGGACAAGTAGGATTTTGGCAACTTACCTGATCAAAAGTGAATGTTTTTAACAGAGTACCTTCCCCTTTCGTAGGATCATATCCGGACTGACTACCGGCATAAACTTCCAAATTGGTGGTGGGTGAGATATTGGTGACCGTGGTTTTGATCTGCAAATCAATGCCGGAGCAGGCTTTGGTGACTCCATTGGGGAGTTTCACCTCCGTGGGTCCGGTCACCACCGGGCACGATTGACCGTGCAGCCACCATGCGGCAAGCAGCAATATCAGGGTGATAGCGCCGGTTCTGTTTTGCATCCTGCAAATGTAGAATTTATCCGCATTGACGTTCCCGTCAGGGATGTTAAAGAATTGGGAAAAAGGGAGTGGTTTGGCCGGGACCCTGCGTCTACCGGATTATTGGTGATCCGGCGGCCACGGATGGGGGGATTTTTGCTAACTTTGCCGCCTTAAAATCCATCTTTTTATGGCATTGAGCGAACAAGAACTCGTACGCAGGGAATCCTTGCAAAAAATCCGCGAACTGGGTATTGACCCCTATCCGCCGGAGCCGTTTGTGGTCACCCACCATGCCACGGAGATCAAGGCGGCGTACCAGGACGATCCCGAACATTGGGAAGAGGTAGCCATCGCCGGCCGGGTGATGATGATCCGCAACATGGGTAAGGCCTCTTTCGCCGAGCTGCAGGATGCCTCGGGTAAGATCCAGATTTATGTGGCCCGAGATGAGATCTGTCCCGGCGAGGATAAGACTCTGTACAATAAACTGTTTGCCAAGTTGCTCGACATCGGGGATTACATCGGCGTCAGGGGATTTGTCTTCCGGACCCGCATGGGTGAGGTGACGCTCCATGTCAAAGAACTCAAATTGCTGAGTAAGGCACTGCATCCGCTGCCGATCGTCAAAAAAGATGCCGAGGGAAATGTGCACGACGCTTTTGCCGATCCGGAAATGCGTTACCGCCAGCGTTATCTTGACCTGACCGTGAACGACGGAATCCGGGATATATTCATCAAACGCAGCAAACTGATTGCTGCCATGCGCCGCTTCTTCGACGCCAAAGGCTGGCTGGAGGTGGAAACACCCATCCTGCAACCCATCCATGGCGGCGCGGCAGCCCGGCCGTTTAAGACCCATCACAACACCCTGGACATCCCGCTCTATCTCCGCATTGCCAATGAGCTTTACCTGAAGCGGTTGGTGATCGGCGGTTTCGACGGGGTCTATGAGATCGGTAAAATGTTTCGCAATGAAGGCATGGACCGGACACACAATCCGGAATTTTCCGCCATGGAAATCTATGTGGCTTACAAGGACTACAACTGGATGATGGAAATGGTTGAGCAACTGCTGGAATACATCACCAGGGAATTGTTCGGGACCACCAAAGTGACGTATGGTGACCAGGTACTGGATTTCCAGGGACCTTACCGCCGTCTTTCCATGTACGATTCCATCAAAGAATACGCCGGGGTAGACATCTCCGCCATGGATGAAGCCGCTCTGCGGGCTCAATGCCGTGCCTGGCACATTCCCCTGGAAGACAACATGGGCCGCGGCAAGCTGATCGATGAGATCTTTGGCGCCAAAGTGGAAAAAAACCTCATTCAGCCGACTTACATCACCGATTACCCGCTGGAAATGACGCCATTGGCTAAGAAACACCGCAGCACCGCCGGCCTCGTCGAGCGGTTTGAGTTGTTTGTCAACGGAAAGGAAATTGCCAATGCCTACACCGAGCTCAATGACCCGCTCGATCAGCGGGAACGGTTTGAAGCGCAATTGCGACTGGCCCAGCGCGGGGACGAAGAAGCCATGGCCCTGGATGAAGACTTCCTGCTGGCCATGGAACACGGCATGCCGCCAATGTCGGGATTGGGTATCGGCATCGATCGCCTGGTCATGTTGATGACCAATCAACAAAGCATCCAGGAAGTTCTCTTTTTTCCACAAATGAAACCACAGAAAAAATAGTGTTTGGCCGGTATGCATTGATCGTAATCTCCACAGCAATCCTGATCAGCGGATTGGGCTGTCTATCCGGCCAGGCAACGCAGGAAGTCACTCCGGTGATTTTTCAACTCGTCAAGCCGCCGTCTGCAACCATCAGGGTACAGGTGATGCCGGGGCAGGAAATGCTCGCTTTCCAGGTGGGTAATCAGCCCGCGCTTACCTTTTTTGATACGGAAGGGAAGGAGGTTGGCACCTTTCATCCTGCCGATCCACCCGGACAAGCAGTGGGATTTTATGCCTGGAGCGTGGATAGTGTTGCGTTGTTCACAGAGGCAGATTTATGGGGTTATGGACCGCATGGCAGTGCGAAAGGCATCTCCATGGCCGGTGTCTATGGGACGCCGTTGATGGATAGTCATCATCCGATGATCTCCCTCGATGACCGGATTTATTTTCTGGCCAATAATCCCGAGATGATCATGGCCGATCTGCCGATGATCTACCGGTACAATTTTCATAAACATCAGACTGACGGGTTGATGTCCTTTCCCCCGGAACTGAAACAACCGCTGACGGACGATCAGGTCCCTTCCATGACTTCCGACGGGCAGACACTGGTATTGGCGACAAGTGGAGGGCAGGACCTTCTGATCTATGACCTGACCCGGCGTACGGTTCGCCAGATCCCCTCCCCGGTAACCGGATACGCGTTGGCTATTGGCTATCATCGTGGTTATCGCCGGATGATTCTCGACCCGGATGCGCAAAGGTTGGTGTTGCAGGCGATGGATGGCGGGTTGAATGAAGTCAGCCGGACTTCCGTGCCGGTGGGTGATTATGATCCGGAACATTCCTTTATCGGACCTGATGGATATTACCTTTGCCGCAAGGAACAACCAAATTCCAGCGAAGTTGCCTTTGACCGGATTGCTTTTTAGATGGAAGGGAACCACAGAGAGACAGGGAATTATGGAAGGAAACCACAGAGGGACTCAGAGGTTCACAGAAAAATGCCCCACACTTCATCCTACGCTCGAAAAGACAGGTTAGTAGAAAAGATCCAACCAACTCAAATGTCATCTCGACCGACCGCAGGGAGCGGAGAGATCCCATTGG
>JAGQXC010000567.1 GCA_020436785.1 Saprospiraceae bacterium
GGCATCGGTCATGACATCGACCAAACCATCCTGGACCTTGTTTGTCATACCTCACTCAAAACCCCTACAGCCGTTGCCGATTACCTCATCGATCACAATGCCCGGTTTGAAGGGGAAATGGAAGATTTGGCTGAGGACATTCAACAGATCATCCAATTACGCCTTAATAATGAACAGGTGTCTCTGGTCCAAATGCAACACCAACTTCATCAAATAGCCAGAACCCCACTCCTGCGCGCCCGCCAGAAACTCGAACATATTGTCCAGTTGCGATCCACCTTTCTAAAGTCCTATTTTCGTGAACAACAATCCACACTTAGCCGGCTGGAGGAACAATTGACGTGGAAAAATCCGCTTCATTTGATGGATCAAGGATATGCATGGGTATTTTCCCAAGGAAAACCTGTCCGTTCCGTCCACGACGTACAACCGGGTGGCACCCTGGTTAACTACCTCAAGGATGGTCAAATAGAAAGTACCGTGACCCGGGCAAAAAGCAACCAACATGAAAGGGATTAAAACGTACCAGGATGCCTACAAACGCTTGCAGGCTATCCTTAAATTAATGGAATCGCAAGATGTTACAGTGGATGATCTTCCCAAATTAGTAGAAGAATCGCAACAATTATTGAATTATTGCCGAGAAAGACTGCGGACAACGGAAGAACAACTGGAAAACTTTTTTGAAGAAGAATGATCCACGAAGTGGAGTCAACCTGAATGAAATCTTTCGCGTTTCATAGACCACAATACACGGTAGAAGACCCACACCAGCGCCAGCCCGGTGATCATTCCCATGCTCACGTCCTTCAGGAAATGCTCCGCCAGGTAAATCCTGGACAAACCAACCATACCCGCCATAACCGCCAATAACGCCGCCACCCATCCGTTTCTCCCTTCCCAAGCCAGCCAGCCGGCAAGCACAATCGCTGACATGGTATGACCGGATGGAAATGAATCCCAGGTAGCCATCCATTGCACACCGGGAATGCCTTTCATGGCTGAGAATCCGGCCCATGCCAATGCCGGTCTTGGTTGTGCAAAATAATATTTCAATCCGATGCTAATCACTACGACCAATATCCCAAGGAGACCCAATTGTTTCAATTTGGTGTATTCTCTTCGGCTGACATAAAGGATTGCCAGTAGCAAATAGAGCCATATCTCACCAAGACGGGTTACCCACTTAAAAACCTGGTCCCTGGCAGGAGATCTCATGGTCTGTATAAAGTCCAACTCAGATCCGATCGGTAGTCGTTGCAACAATGCCAGTGTACCTATCCAGAGGAACACAACCACCAACGAATAGATGACCAATGCTTTTAACCCCATCGAAATACCTTTCCTAAAAATTGCTGAATGGCCAGGATGTAGGTATCCAGGTTCATCATTTTCGAATCCCGCATTGCCCGGATCGTCAGGGTGAATCCGATGGAAAAGATGATGACGACCGGAAGCCATGCGGCGACCACCGCATTTAAAGCCAGGGTCTCCGCCATTTTACGCATCATGATCGAGAGGATAATAAACAAGGCAAAAAAGAAAATGGATATCAGGAAGGGAAATCCAAACCCACCTTTCCGCACGATGGCTCCCATCGGCGCACCAATAAATAAAAAGATGAGGCAAGCAATTGCCAGGGCAAACTTCGAGTGGAGTTCAAACAGAAATTTGGCTTTGCGTTCCTGGAGGTTTCGTTGTTCCGCTTCCCGGCTCAGGATTTCCTGTGTCACCCGGCTGGTTTTGGATTGAGCCGCATAGAGCAGCCGGGAATGTTCGGTAGAAGCGAAGTGTCTTTCCAGGTGTCCCGGTTCGACTTTCGTCTTGACCAATTCAACCGGAGGTGCATAGCGACCGATGTAGTATTCATCATCTCCTTCTTTCTCTTTGGCAGATGCCATTTTCTTAACCTTATCCATGATGATGTTTCTGGGCAAACCATTCGGAATGGCCGCACCGTTTTCCAGCTCACTGACGATGCTGTCCTTCCAATTGACGTTTTTGGTAGTATCCGCACCCAGAAAAAAATTGGGGTATTTTTCGAGCAATTCCGGATTAATCTGCGCCAATTCCTGGTTGAAGGTATCGATGTCAAGGATCAATTCACGGCTGGTTTTCATGTACTGGTGTGACTTGAAAAGATCCTGATCGGTCATTTCCAGGTCAAACTCGGACATATCGTAAGACTTATGCCAATTCTTGAAGTTAACCCTGACAAACGGGTAGGCGATGGTATTGTTATTGTTGACCCGGCGGTTTTGCTCATTGTACATATGTCCATCGTGCAAGGTCATCACGAAGTAGCGTCCATCCTGGGTAATGAACATTTCACCGGTCCTGGAGTGGATCATGTCAATGTTCGCTTCGTTGCGATCCTGGTTGTAAATGTATACATTGCTGATATCGCGCTGGTTAACACCCTTTTCCTGAACCCAAATGGCCGTGTTCATGAAGTCCTCATTGAAGATGCCCGGTTCGATGGCCAGGGCCGGCTTTTGTTTGCGGATATCCCACATCCGGGAGTGGAACTGCAAATTGGCTATGGGAGAAAGGTAGTCATTGCTTAAATAGGAAAGAATACTGATAAATGTGACCAGGAGGATGAGGGGTTGCATGGTCCGTATTAAAGACACTCCTGCCGATTTCAAGCTGGACAGTTCGTATTTCTCGCCCATATTTCCGAAAACCAGTACCGATGCCAACAGGACTCCGATCGCGAGGGCCAGAGGAAAAAGTTTGACCGAGAGGTAAAAGATCATTTCCACCAGGATAAACAGACCCAGCCCTTTACCCATTAAATCATCCATGTAGATGAAGATGGTCTGCATCACCAGCACAAACAAAGCAATCAAAAAAGATAGCACAAACGGAGGCAAGAAAGACTTGACTAAAAATGAATCGATCCGTTTGATATACGCCATAGCTCTGCAAAGGTAGATGAATTACCTATAGGATGACCTATCCTTACCAAACATCAACGGTTTGCAATCGGTTCAAGCTGCGCACGATGGAGGCCTTCGGTGAATGATCACTAATTTTTTAATTTTTTTGTAACATCTGGCCATTTGAATCGATCTAC
>JAGQXC010000568.1 GCA_020436785.1 Saprospiraceae bacterium
ATCACCGCTGGTACATTCCGTGCATCCAATTTCATCATGGCTTTGCGAAACGACTCCAACTCCGGAAAGACGTAGAGGTCCGGAAAACGCAATGACAAATACAATCCGGGCATGCGTTCATCACCGTGATAATGATCCAGCAAGTCCGGTAAGTCCTTTCGATGACTGTCCAATAGCTGTTCACAATGAAAGCCGAAACGACCAATCCTGCCGGTAACGTCCCGTTTTTCATCAAACAAGTCGCGAAACATTACGCGTACGATTTCCTTATCCTTGGCTATAAAGGCGAGCATGGCCTCTTTCGGGTAATAGTCGACCCCTTTCCACAGTCTTCGACTGATGCCACTTTCCAGGCTTTGGTTAAACATTTGTCCGAAATCCAGGGCCTCAATGTCCCAATTTTGCTGGAATCTCCCGGTAATCTCCCTGGTCAATTCATCAAGTTCTACCTGGGCCTGGATGACTTCTTCGCGGAAAAGTAAATGGTATCGATCAAAGGTCCTTTTATTAAACATCCATTCATTTTGAAGGCGTAAAGATCCGGGAAGATCGGAAAATGACGCTCCATTTTGACTTGAGATTGTAAGAAAATTGAATCAATGCAGGCCTTCCAATGCATGCATCATGCTTGTATCTAATCCACACCACCCATCGAATAGAAAGTTGCAAGTAGATTTGTTACTTTAGGATAGTTACCTTTCCTTCCTTTTTTGAGCGCTTAAAAGAAAATTGACCATGAAGAAGTGGATTTTGATCCTGCCCTTGATTTACGGCCTTGGCTGGATGGTGCCTGCCTGGTCCCAAACCGATCCCGCCATTGAAGCCAAAGTAGATGCCTTGTTGGCCAGGATGACCCTGGAGGAAAAAATAGGGCAGATGAATCAGTACAACGGATTCTGGAATTTCACCGGGCCGGCACCTGCCGGTGGTGAGGCGGCCAATAAATTCGACAACCTCAAATCGGGGATGGTCGGTTCGATGCTCAATGTACGGGGTGTGGAAAATGTCCGAAAAGTACAGGAGCTGGCTTTGCAATCGCGTTTGCATATCCCTTTGATTATCGGATTTGACGTCATCCATGGATACCAGACCTTGTCACCTATTCCGCTTGCCGAAGCGGCCAGTTGGGATTTGGCAGCCATCCAGCGATCCGCGAAGGTTGCCGCCACCGAAGCCGCCGCATCCGGGATCAACTGGACGTTTGCTCCCATGGTGGATATCTCCCGGGATGCCCGTTGGGGACGGGTGATGGAAGGTGCCGGTGAAGATCCCTTCCTGGGCGCCCAAATTGCCGCAGCACGGGTGCAGGGATTTCAGGGGAGAGACCTCAGCGACCCGCTGACCATTGCCGCCTGTGTCAAGCATTTCGCGGCGTATGGGTTTGCAGAAGCAGGCCGGGATTACAATACGGTTGATATCGGTACTTCGACATTGTATAACATGGTTCTGCCCCCTTTTAAAGCGGCTGCCAATGCCGGCGCAAGGACCTTCATGAACTCGTTCAACGAGATCAATGGAATTCCGGCAACGGCCAATGCCCTGCTGCAAAGGGATATCCTGAAAGGCCAATGGGGCTTCACCGGCTTCGTGGTCTCTGACTGGGGCTCAATCGGTGAACTTATCCCCCATGGATTGGCCAGGGATGGCAAACAAGCGGCTGAACTGGCTGTCAACGCCGGTAGCGATATGGACATGGAATCCTACAATTACCTGAACCACCTGAAATCGCTCGTAGAATCGGGCCAGGTCGATGAGGCGCTGATTACCGATGCCGCCCGGCGCATTCTGCGGGTGAAATTCGAATTGGGATTGTTTGACGATCCTTACCGCTATTGCGACGAAGAACGGGAACGCACTATGATCGGCAATAGCGATGAAATGGACGCGGTCCTCCAGATGGCTAAAAAGTCCATCGTCCTGCTAAAAAACGAAAACGCATTATTGCCTCTACCAAAATCGGGTAAAAAGGTCGCTCTGATCGGCCCACTTGCTGCCGATAAAACCAGCCCATTGGGAAGTTGGCGTCCGGCCGCCGACGACGGCACCGCCATTTCCGTACTGGAAGGCATGGAGCGTTATTCGGGCAACCGGTTGATGCATTATCCCGGCGTGAAATTGTTTGAGGGTGAACCCGCATTCGTCACCGAGTTGCAGATCAATGAAACAGACACGACCGGATTTGCTGCTGCAGTAAATGGAGCGAAACAAGCCGACGTGGTCGTCATGGTCCTGGGAGAACATGGTTTGATGACCGGAGAGGGCCGCAGCCGTGCATTCATTGACATTCCCGGTCTACAGGAAGAATTGCTCAAGGCAGTCCTGGCCGTTAATTCACAGGTGGTCCTGGTGCTGATGAACGGTCGTCCACTGGCCATCGATTGGGAAGCGGAGCACGTTCCCGCCATCGTCGAAGCCTGGCATTTGGGAACACAGAGCGGCAATGCCATTGCACAGGTGTTGTACGGAGATTACAATCCGTCCGGCAAATTGCCGATGTCCTTTCCGCGCAGCGTCGGGCAGGTGCCGATCTACTACAACCATAAAAGCACGGGACGCCCGGATCGAGCCGGAGGCGGTATGGTCTTCTGGTCCCATTACAACGATGAATCCAACGATCCGTTGTATCCATTTGGATTTGGAATCGGATACAGTAAAATGGCTTACAGCGACTTACGTGTCACCCGAGGCAGTGGAAATTCGATTACCGTGCAGGTAAATGTCAGAAATATGGGTAAATTAGCTGGAGAGGAAGTGGTACAAGTTTACATTCACGATCTGGTCGCCAGTGTGACGCGTCCCGTAAAGGAACTAAAAGCTTTTGAAAAAGTGTCGCTGAGTGCCGGTGAAAGCCGAACCGTCCGCTTCACCCTGGATGAAAGTTCTTTGGGATTCTATAACAATGACGGGCATTGGGTATTCGAACCCGGTGATTTTATGATCATGGCAGGAGGTAACTCTGTTGACGTTTTACAGGAAAAGATCACGATACAATAACTGTTTTTAACTTATTCCAATCTCAGAAACAGTGAAGGGTCATCTGAAAATGATGACCCTTTTTTCAATTAGGAAGGATGATTGCCGGGTAGGGGCAAGCTGTGGTTTCCCATTTTAATTTTTCTTAACTATCATGACCCGGAACCGATAAAGTTATCTTGCATGGTAGAACACAAGCTCAATGGCAACGTTTATGAAATCAATCCATCAATATCATTTCACACAATGCATATCGATTTGCGTCTTACTTCTGTTGGTCATCACTGCAGGCAATGGACAATCGTCACTCCTCGCCCTCTCGAAAGCAGATCACGTATTAGCCATCATCGATCCGGCGACTTTGGAAATCAAAGCCCGGGTTCCCGTCGGCCCGGACCCCCACGAGGTGATTGCCTCGACAGATGGCCGGACCGCCTACGTCACCATCTATGGAGGCGGAAGTCTGCATGAACTGAATGTGATCGATCTGATTCATCAAAAAGCCCTGAAAAACATCGATACACGCCCTTTGTGGGGACCACACGGCATTGAATATGTGGATGACAAAGTGTGGTTTTCCGCCGAAGGTTCCAAAGCGGTCGGTCGCTACGATCCTGAGACCGAAGTGCTGGACTGGAGCATGGGAACGGGGGAAGACCGTACTCATATGCTCTATGTTCGCAGCGAGGGGAAGGCCATTTATACCACCAACGTCAACGGCGGTACGGTGAGTATTCTGGAAGCGCCAACATCCACCTCTTCCGTTGCAGCACCGCCCAACCCACCAGCGGGATCTCCTCCCGGACCTCCTCAGGGACCTCCCCGCCCCAGGAATGAATGGAATCAAACGGTGATACCGACTGCCCGGGGATCGGAAGGGTTTGATGTTTCACCGGATGGCAAGGAATTGTGGACCGCTTCCAGTGACAATGGCAAGATTTCAATCGTTGATCTTGAAGCCAAAAAGTTAGCTATCCAACTGGATGCCGGCGTCCATGGTGCCAATCGTTTGAAATTCACCCCGGATGGCCACATGGTTTTTATTACCAGCTTGCGTCAGGGCGATCTTTTCATTTACGATGCAGGTACCAGAAAAGAAATCAAGCGATTGCCTATCGGTCATGGAGCAGCAGGGATACAGATGGACCCCAACAACACCCGTGCATTTGTGGCTTGCACCCCGGATAATTATATTGTCGTCGTGGATCTGAAATCCCTGGAAATAACCAACCACATTCCATTGGGAGGGCCGGATGGCATGGCCTGGTCCCACAACCAATAATTGGGCAGATATATTCCTGACTCCCGGGCTACGGATTCCAAAAACGTGGCCATGTGTTAATTGGATGGCACGGTTACCGTGGTGGTCTTTTCCTGCAGCAAGGTCAACAAATCCTTCCCGGTAACGATGATTTCCTCCATGAAACGTACCTGAGCGGATGTAATGTAGGCCAGGGAAATGTAAAGGTCCAAATAGCCCAAACGGTTATTCCAAATGTTTTCATACACTGCTTTTGCTGGGATGCCCAGTTCACTTCGTGGTACTTTGAAGGATTCCAAAGGCTCCAGCCTGAATGGGCCACTCCAGGAAGCCCGGGCCTGGTTGGTCATTTGCGTAGGGTACAGAAGGTAATTATCGGAAGTCCTTTTAACCAGGTTATGGTAATGATACAAGGCCGCAACCAGATCATTATCACGGATCAAACTCAAATCCCCGGTCTGGATCAATTGGTCCCACGTGACCGGTTCATTAAACCAGGGGCCAACATTTCCGGCGGAAACAAAATCACGGATGTATTCCACGGAATCGGTGATACGTGGTTGGGGCATTTGCCACACCTTGATAATCCGCGCAAGCCGTTCATCTTTACGCTGGAAATGATCCTTGATTTCAGTGTAATAATCGATATCCTCGGCAATCTCATCCCTCATGCGAATTAAATAATCCCTCTCTTTGATCCGGTCCAGACGATCGGAATTCCAATTATTTACCTTCAGCGCCAGCAATATGCCAATCATGACCAGGATGATCTCTCCAATGGCATACATCAGGTATTTCCTGAATTTTCCCTGGTTAATAAATAATTGACGTATCTGATGCATTAGGCTCATCACCATCAATTCAGTTTAAATTTTCCCGATAATTCGGAAATAATGATGGATATCAGACAGACGGTTATCCTGATGATTCCTCCTTTAACCATTTACAATAATTCTTGGGTTGCATCCAAAAGCCGGTCCAGTGTCCTGTTTCCGTTCAGTAATAACACTTTTCGAAAATTCAGATTTATTAACAATGGCATTGTATTCGAAAGAATTATGTGGAATATTTACTTGATGGATGCGTAATTCCTGTTCTTCAATTAAGCGGGTGTATTGCTGGAAATCGGCTTCCAACTCTGCCTGCAAATTTTTAATATTATCAAGAGTTAATTGATGATCGACTACGAACTGGTTCCAGTTATTGATTTTCAGCGCAATCAAAATTCCAACCATCACCCGAATAGTTTCTCCCAATGCATAAATCAGATCGTGACTTAATCTGTTCTCAACGAGCAATGCCTGACGAATCTTTCTGAAAAAAGAATGCATAGAAATGAATAATGAATTGCTCCCCGCTCACGAATTACTATTTCAATTTAAGCAATTTAACACAAGTTAAGGCAACAATGATTTAATCATTTCCTTGATAATCAAACCAATCATACATCGCCGGAGTCTCACCAGGTTGTCCATTGCCCGTCGCATACATTCCAATGTAGACACCGGTAAACCACCCTACTGTCTCCGAACTCAGGAACCGGGCATCCGCACGATCAATTTCATGAAATGGGTTACCATCCTGTGCATACGCAAAGGTAAATACCGCATCGTTGAGTGAAATCCTCAGGTCCACTGGTCCTGGCTGTAGTAACATTTCCCTCGATGTATAATGGGTACGGCCAAATTGTAACCTGACGACCACATATTGCTTACCTTTATCTGATGTGACCATCAGGTCGAAATGCGATCCATTATTCAGCAGGATGATTCCTGCCTCTTCGTTTTCCTTCTTTGGATCAAAATCTAGGCGGACAGTTGTTGTAAACCGTTTGTCCGTTAGCCTCCGTCCAACAAAGGTGGGGCTGCCCTCCTGTCCGATCGTTAGCTCCGTTCCGATCATCGATAAATGACCATCTTTGATTTGATAATTGGTGGTAACCGGCGGCTGGATGTAGTTCCATTCCAATCCTAACGGATGATCAAATTCGAGGTGCCCCGGAGGGCTGGACAGGATCACTTGAGGCAAGGTGGGACAGGTCATATCCACCTGTACCACGCCGTTTCCATTTACAACCGGCCATCCTCCACGGGGCCAGGTCACCGGGGCCAGACAGGTCTCCCGGCCGAGAATATGATGCGCAGGATACCCCGTCACACTGCGGTACCCGTGAAACACCATCCACCAGGATCCGTCGTGTGCCTGGATCATGTCGGCATGACCAACTCCCTGAATGGGATTGCCTTGGCCGGCAGCGTTGGCATGGGCCAGGATGGGATTGGCCGGATTTTCAGTGTAAGGTCCCCAGATGGTATTACTTCGGGCAATTGTCTCCGAATGTGCCTCTTCCGTTCCCCCTTCGGCAGCCATCAGGTAATAATAACCGTCCTTCTTATAGATGTGCGGACCCTCGGGATAACGGCCTCCGGTACCATTCCATACTTTCCGTTTTTCTCCAACCAACGTACCGTTTTGCAAATTGATCTCGCATAATTCGAAGGTCGAGGAGATCACATAAACTT
Organism: Saprospiraceae bacterium; assembly: GCA_020436785.1. Classification (GTDB taxonomy): domain Bacteria; phylum Bacteroidota; class Bacteroidia; order Chitinophagales; family Saprospiraceae; genus JAGQXC01. The sequence goes on from JAGQXC010000568.1 coordinate 6,757, forward strand.
TGCCATTCTCATCAAAAAACAAGTCCGGATCGATACCCTCGATATCGACATATACCGGGTCCGACCAGGGTCCAGCCGCTTTTTTGGCGGTTACATAGAAATTGCCACCGCCCACGATGTTGGTGGTGATCATGTAGTATGTCCCCTGATGGTAACGCAGCGTGGGAGCGAAGATGTTGATGCCACGGGGCACCTGTTCGGCGCGGTTTATAACATTCCCAATTTGTGCCCAGTGGATCAAGTCCTTACTGTGGAAAACCGGTATCCCTGGAAAATACTCAAAGGAGCTGGTGATCAGATAATAATCATCTCCCACCCGGCAGACACTGGGGTCCGAATAAAAGCCTGGGATCACCGGATTGCGATAGGTAATGTTTGCATCCGGGTCAGGATCAGCATTCCAGGGGTTGCCGGCAGGAGGTTGGGCCAGAAAAATAGAGGGCATCAGAAATAACGAAATCAGGAGATGGCATTTCATACGATCGGACTTTTTTGGAATTAACCGATGGTGAAGCACCCATTGCATTGGGTGCCTCAACAGAAACCGGCAATCTTTCGGTTAATTTACAAGGTAAATGACGGATTACCACTATAACCTGATTTTGTCAAAAAATGACCCTGATCACTGTCAATCTCTTAAATAGGATTAACCTTAGTAACTTGGATCGTTGTCGACAGTCCGCTCTCTCTAAACACTTCATTATGACCAGAAGAATCCTTTTCTTCATTACCTCTTGTCTGTTCCTAATTAAACTTCAGGCACAGCATGTAGGGTTTCAGTCCCATTTATCCGACTACATCGAAAATCTGGCGGTTTTTGAACAAGGTCAGGAAGAAGGCCGGGCCTATTTTATCCCCGACGATCATTTGTCCCTGAATGGGCCATGGAAATTCTTTTACAGTGAGGTAACGGATGGAATACCGTCCAATTTTTACGCCACGGATTTTGATGACCGGAATTGGGATCAGATCAATGTCCCCTCCAATTGGGAAATGCAGGGCTACGGCGACCCGTTATTCCGCAACATCAGTACCACTTTTTCTTTGCGGAGGCCAAGGAATGCCCCGCCGGATCCGTACGCCGGGTTCCGTGGCCCGGAGCCGGAAATCCCCTTTTCGGTAACTCCGCCGGAAGTGCCCCATGAGTACAACCCCACCGGCGCCTACCGTACTTCTTTCCAATTACCCGGAGACTGGAAAGATCAGGAAGTCTTTTTGCGGTTTGAAAAAGTGGCTTCGGCTTCTTTTGTTTGGGTAAATGGCAAGGAGGTGGGCTACAATGAAGGAGCCCAGGAACCGGCCGAATACAACATCACACCTTTTCTGAAACGGGGTAATAACACGATTGCCGTCCTCGTCATCAAGTTTTCCGATGGGTATTACCTGGAAGGACAGGATTACTGGAGGCTCGCCGGCATCTTTGACGATGTGTGGGTATATGCCACCAACCCGGTACGGATTTTCGATTGGCAGGTGATCACCGATCTGGATGCTTCCTATACCAATGCATCCCTGACACTAAACCTGGATGTCAAGAGCTACCGGGAGGGGGGAAGCGACTACCGGATCCATGCCTTCGTCGCCCAGGGGGAAGAACAAATAGCCGTCATGGAAAGTGAACCATTCCTTGTCACAGCTAGCACCAAAACTTCCCTGACCTTACAACAATCCATTAAGAATGCGGAAAAATGGACCTCGGAAACACCACATTTATACGATCTGAGTCTGGAGCTGATTAACTCGAAAGGAAAGGTTATCGATCGCATTCACACCAAATTTGGCATTAAGAAAACAGAGATCCGGGGGAATATCTTCTATTTGAACGGTACGCCCATAAAGATTCATGGCATCAATTCACACATGCAACATCCTCATCTGGGGCATACCATGGATGAAGCAACCATCCGGAAGGATTTTGAGTTGCTGAAACAGTTTAATTTCAACGCCGTACGCACTTCACACTATCCGCCGGTCCCCAAATACCTGGAGCTGGCCAATGAATACGGCCTGTTTATCATTGATGAAACCGGCGATGAAGCCCATGCTACTGAGTACGTGTCCGATATGCCCGAATACCTTCCCATGTACCGCGAACGCGTCCAAAGGATGGTACTGCGCGATCGCAATTACCCCTGCATCCAGTTCTGGAGTGCCGGTAATGAAAGCGGTGAAGGAGTCAACATTACGGAGGTTGTTCAGGAGGGCAAGCGCCTGGATCCTACCCGGTACTGGATGTATGGCGGCAATGCCGACAGGCATCCCGGCGAAGACATCATCGGTCCCCGCTATCCATCACCCATTGAGTTGGAAATGAATATCGGACTCGGCACGGATGATCAGCGACCTTCTTTCATGGATGAATACCTGTCGGTTGCCGGTAACGGCGGCGGCGGCCTGGACGATTATTGGCGGGTTATCGATGCCCATCCACGTTTAATGGGTGGGGCCATCTGGGACTTTGTCAGCCCCGGCCTGAGTGAATCTATTCGCAGATTAGAGGATCACTCCCCCTACCATACTCCGGCACACATCATGGGAAAAGCACGCCTGGTTCCAGGGCCTTCGGGAAAAGCCCTGGATCTCAATGGCCACGATCAATGGGTTGAAGTTTACCGGGCAGATCCTGTTGAAATTGCCGGGAATCAACTGACCATTACCATGAATGTCTATCCAAGAATACTCAACAGGAGTTCCGGTTCTTTCCTCACCAAGGGCAATTACCAATTTGGGCTGGAACAACATGGAAAGGACTCCCTGGCATTTTACCTTTATACCGGTACAAAGTTCTCCTTAATGGGTGCTTTGCCAGCAAATTGGGAAAACCATTGGCACCAGATTATTGCCACATACGATGGCACCCAAATGCAACTGATCATTGATGGAATAATTGTCGCCACTCAGCCCGCGACGGGCTCCATCATCAATCTGCCTTTTCCGGTCAATATTGGACGCAATGTAGAAACCCAGGGACAGGATACCAAGGTATATACCTGTGATGCACTGATCGACCAGGTCGGCATTTTCACTACCACGGATCCAATAGCTGTCTCCGAACCGTCAAAGTCCGTGCTCTGGCTGGATTTCGATGAAGAAAAGGAGGAAGGGAAATTTTTCAGTTACGGCATCGGTGCCAGAACTTATGGGGCTATTTGGCCGGACCGGAAACCTCAACCGGAAATGTGGCAAATGAAACATTCGGTACAGCCCCTCTCTTTCAGACTGGAAAATGTGCAGAACGGGTTGGTTGAAGTGTGGAACCGGAGCAATTTCACCCCAGCCAATCATTGGGAGACCACGTGGTCCCTGATGGCTGACAGTGACACCCTGCAAACCGGTGTTTTGGAACTGAATACGGATCCCCAGGCCAGACAAGTGATCCGCATACCGTACACTAAACCATTCATCCAGCCTGGAAAAGAATACCGCATCGATCTCAGTACCCGCCTAAAGACTCAAGAACGGTGGGCACCGACGGGATTTGAGGTGGCCTGGGATCAACTTGAGCTGAAGGATTGGAATCTGGCGGGCCCTTCGTCCGATTGGCCGACTGGAAGTGTCCAACTGCTTACTCCCTATCCTGAGAAGTGGCAGATCACCGGGAATGGGTTTAATTATACGTTTGACCGGGCTACCGGTTCATTGACATCCATGGTGGTTGAGGGCAAAGAAATGCTGCAATCTCCGCTCCAACTCAATGTTTGGCGGGCTCCGATTGCCAATGAGGTAGATCGCTGGAACGGCTATACCATGCGCAGCCGCCGGTGGAAAGCAGGCTTCGACGCCACCCTCGCCACGGATTATTATTCCAATGGCATCGATGCACTGGAGTCGGTTCCACTGGAGGTTTCCGCTCAGCCGGATGGTGATCGAGTGGTGATTCATGTCCGGGAACTCGTCGTGACGCGTGGCGGAGCTACATCATTCAGTATGATGGACCGCTACCTGAATGGGCTGACGCCAAGTGGTTTTGAATGCCAATACACGTATACCATTTTTGCCGATGGGACCATTAAGGTGGATAACATCGTCTTGCCCCAGGGAAACATGCCCCAGATGCTGCCACGCCTGGGACTATCGATGATGTTAAATAATAGCCTGGATGCGGTGGCGTGGTACGGGAGAGGGCCTCAGGAAAATTATCCGGACCGGAAAACCGGCTACCGGATTGGTCAATGGGAATCTACGGTCCATGAGATGTACGAACCCTATCTGATTCCTCAGGATTATGGATTACGTACGGACACGCGTTGGTTGCAGATGACGGATGAACAGGGTCAGGGTTTGCATTTCGCCATGAATGAGCCGTTTAATTTCAATGCCTATCCCTTTACCACCGAAAACCTGACCAGGGCTTTGTATACTTATCAATTATTACCGGCGACAGGCATTACGCTGAATCTGGATTATCAAACGACCGGCGTAGGCGGAACCGCTCTACCGGTCTTGGATGGTTACCGCGTGTATCCTCATCGTTATTCCCGCACGCTGACCATCAAACCCATTCGAAAAAAGTCGTAGAATCGGTCAGCTTAAAGGACAAGTAATTTTTGAAAACAAACACTGAGAGGTGCTTGATCGTAAGGCGCAAAATTGGGTATCCGGGTATAGCCATTCTTTTCATAAAGGCGGATGGCATCGG
>JAGQXC010000569.1 GCA_020436785.1 Saprospiraceae bacterium
CCCAGTGGGGCGCCGATATCATCACGCATTCTGCCACCAAGTTCATTGATGGTCAGGGCAGGGTATTGGGAGGTGTCATCTGTGGCTCACGGGAGCACGTCAAATCCATCCATAAATTCATCCGGAACACAGGTCCTTCCTTGTCGCCATTCAATGCCTGGATCCTGTCCAAGAGTCTGGAGACGCTGGCAGTCCGGATGGACCGTCATTGTGAACAGGCATTTAAACTGGCCATCGAATTGAAGGATCACCCTAAACTTTCCGCCGTTCAATATCCTTTTCTGGCAGAACATCCTGGCCATGCCATTGCCATCAGACAAATGCGTGCAGGAGGTGGACTGCTGACCTTTGAGATCAAAGGAGGTCTGGAAGCCGGGAGACAATTTATGGACCGCCTGCAGATGATCACGATCACGGCCAATCTGGGAGACACCCGCACCATTGCTACGCATCCGGCATCGTCGACGCATTCGAAATTGCCCGTCGCCGAACGAGAACGTGTCGGGATCACCGACGGCCTGATCCGGGTATCCGTTGGATTGGAGCATGCGGATGATATTCTGCAAGATATCGTTCAGGCTCTGGAATAATAATATGGCGGCCGCTATCTATTGAGCTGTTCCAACTGGAGGAATGGGATTTGGAACCACATTGTATACCGGTTTAATGCTTTTTAAGTACATAAACATATCATGAATATCGGCATCCGTCAATTGGGCAAAGTTTTCCCAGGGCATAGGAGGGAGCAAAGGCCTGGTATTATCCATTCCTTTAAACTTACCTTCACGAAGGGCCTTCCGGAACTGTTCTTCCGACCAGCTGCCTATCCCGGAGGGATCTGGTGTTAGATTACCGGCAAATGAAGTACCCCAGGGACCAACAAAAGCAGTGAAGTGCTGGTACATCAGGATCCAACTTTTTGATGTTACGGTGTCATAGGCCGGAAGCGCTGCCCCGGATTGATGACCCGATAAAAGTAAATTCTGGTCGAGCTGCATACCGTTTGGACCAAATATTTTTGGTGTATGACAGTCATTGCAGCCGATGGTATTGACCAGGTATTGACCATGCGCAACGGCAGCAGTACTATCTTTTGGTGCACTGGTCAGATCGTTGCTTTGGTTTTCTGCGGATGGCTGACAGGCAAGCAAAAACAGAACCGGGGCAGTAACTAAAAGTACAATTGGTTTCATAAGTTTGAGATTTTATATCAAATTAATCAAAAGGATTTGCTCCCTATTAAGTCTTTTCTTAGGACGACAAATCCGATCTATAAAACAGCACAAATAAGGAATGAACTTTCTGACACTTGAAAATGTCTCTTTACGATACGGCGAAAAATTACTTTTTGACGCCTTGCAGCTTTACATCAATAAAGGGGACAAAGTTGCACTCATAGCACGCAATGGCACGGGTAAGTCAACGTTACTGCGGGTGGTTAGCGGAGAGATCAAACCCGACGGTGACAGTTATAAGACCTATCTGCGACCAGACATCCGGATCGGTTATTTGCCCCAGGAGCCGCATCTGCATCCTTCCAATACCGTCTTGCAGGAGGTTTTCCTGTCGGAAGATCCGGCGATCCAGGCCATTTACCGGTACGAGCAGGCAATGAGCCGTCACGATGAGGCCGCCATTGCCGAGGCCGCACAGGTGGTCGAACGATTGCGTGCCTGGGACGCTCAAACCCGTGCCGAAGAAATCCTGCACAAACTGGATATCACCGACTTTGACCGGGTGGTCGGCACTTTATCCGGGGGACAGGCCAAACGACTGGCACTGGCCAAATTGTTGGTAGCCAACCCGGATTTTCTGATTCTGGATGAACCGACCAACCATTTGGATATTGCCATGATCGAATACCTCGAGCAATACCTGTTGCATCCCCAACTGACCTTGTTTATGGTTACCCACGACCGGTATTTCCTGGAACATGTCTGTGATCAGATCGTAGAACTGGAAAATGGCAAGTTGTACCCTTATCCCGGCAATTACAGCACCTATCTCGAACGTAAAAGCTTGCGCAAGGAAATGGAACAAACCACCTTGCAAAAGACCAGAAAGTTGGTTTCGCATGAATTGGAGTGGATCCGGCGAATGCCCAAAGCGCGCACAACCAAAAATAAAGCCCGAATCGACCGGTTTGCTTCCTTGCAGGAGGAAGCCCGCCAAAAGCTGACCCAGGACGCCATGCAAATCGATATGGAGCCGGATCGTTTGGGAAGCAAAATTGTAGAGGCTCATTACGTCACCAAATCCCTCGGTAACCGGTTATTGCTTAAGGATTTTGCCTATAACTTTAAAAAAGGAGAACGGGTTGGTATCGTTGGACCGAATGGTGCCGGCAAGACCACCTTCCTCAAATTATTGTCCGGAGAATTGAAACCCGACGCAGGGAAATGGGTGATTGGTGAAACGGTGAAAATCGGCTTTTATCGCCAGGATGGCCTGATGCTGAAAGAAGACAAACGCGTCATTGACGTGATCCGGGAGATTGCCGAATACCTCCCGCTGAAAAAGGGACTGAAGCTGAGTGCCGAACAACTGCTGGAACATTTTATGTTTCCGCGGTCTCAACAACAGGTCTATGCTTCCCAGCTGAGCGGAGGTGAGAAACGACGGTTGCATTTACTACAGGTACTGATGGGCAATCCGAATTTTTTAATCCTTGACGAACCTACCAATGATCTGGATATTCTGACTTTGAACGTTCTGGAAAACTATCTGTCCGACTTTCCGGGGTGCCTGGTTGTCGTAACACATGACCGTTACTTCTTAGATAAACTGGTCGATCACCTCTTTGTCTTCCAGGGAAATGGCCAGGTGCTTGATTACAATGGTACGTATTCCGAATACCGGAGCGGAGACGACTTTTCCTTTGCTGCGCAAACGGATACAAAAGAAGATAAACCGCCAAGCGCCCAGGCGGTGAGGTTTCAGGATGCCAAGGAAAAGAAAAAGCAACTCAAGAAAGTTGAAAGGACAATTGAGGAATTGCAGTCGGAGAAGAAAAAAATCATGGATTGGTTCCTGGAAGGGCACACCGATCTGGATGAAAGCCAGCGTAAAAATATCCGCTTGAAAGAAATCGAAGCCCGGATTGCTTCCGGAGAAGAGGAATGGTTTGTTCTTGCCGCCGAGCTGGAGGATGCCATGGAATGAAGCGGAAGAACGAACTGAGATTCGTAAAAACTCAATTCGCTGCCGTTTGCCGGCAAATTCAACCTGCCATCAACTTCTCCGCGTCCGAACTTCTTTACTCCCTGTTGGGTTAAGTATATTCGCAGCGCCTAATGAAAAGTGAAGAATCATGACTAAACTAATAGCAAATCTGGACGGTGAACGGATCGAGCTGGACATGCCCGATAATGAAAAGATCCTTTATGCCTTGCTTGACGAAGGATACGACCCTCCATTCTCCTGTCAGGCCGGATCCTGTTCGACGTGTATGGCTAAACTGGTGGATGGAAAAGTTTCCATGGATGAATGCTATGCTCTGACGGATGAGGAAGTGGATGCAGGATACATATTGACTTGTCAATCCAGACCATTGACCGATACGGTCGAGGTGGACTACAACGTGTAGTTCGGTTCCAATTGCTTTTGACTGTTTTCCATGGGGGTTGGCTGCCATAACGTACCTTTATTAATTCAATCATTCCAACAGTCTTGATCGCGAATATGAAAAATTTTATCTGGCTACTGACTCTGGAAATTTTTTTTGGTAATCCGGGTGACGAGCTCTCCGGGCAAAAGCCCATCACGGTCGACGACATCTGGACGAATTACCGGTTTAACCCGAACCTGGTTCCAGGCTTCAATTTTTTATTGGACGGTAGCCATTATGCCCGTTTGGAAAACGGGAATATTGAAGTTTATGACATCCGGACCGGAGCATCTACTTCGACCATGTTTGCCGCCTCCATGGTCAACCCGGACGAGGTGCCCGGGCGAGTGGATGGCTATACATTGAGCGATGACGAATCCCGGATCCTGCTCACATTTGGCAGTGAATCGGTTTACCGTCGCTCCACCCTGGCTTACTATGCCGTATGGGACCGGTCTGAAAACACTTTGCAATCCATTTTCCCTGGTAACAAGCTGTCACTGGCTGTCCTTTCACCCGATGCTCAACGGGTCGCATTTGTCTTCCAAAATAATGTCTATACGCAGGATCTACGTGATGGAGAAATCCGTCAAATCACCGAAGACGGTGTATCCAATGCCATCATTAACGGTACCACCGACTGGGTTTATGAAGAAGAATTTTCACTGGTGCAGGGCATCTACTGGTCACCACAGGGCAATTACCTCGCTTATTACCGCTTTGACGAATCAGAAGTGCCGGAATACACGATACCTTTTTATTACGATGAACCATACCCGCGTTGGGTCACCTATAAGTACCCCAAGGTGGGGGAACGAAATTCGGAGGTATCCATTCACATCTATGAACTAATGACTGGCCGGATCGCCGAGGTAGCTATCCCGGCAGATAACGAGTACGTACCGCGTATCAAATGGACGCGCCAGGACAATCAACTTTGTGTATTGACCATGAACCGTCATCAAAATGAATTGAAGCTGGAACTGGCCGACGCACAAACCGGTAGCTTGAAGGTGTTGTTGGAGGAGACCAATCCTTATTACATTGACATCCAGGACGATCTAACCTTTCTGCCGGATGGCGAACATTTCATCTGGAGTTCGGAAAAGGATGGATACAACCATATTTACCTGTACGACATGCAAGGCCGTGAGGTACGCAAACTGACACAGGGCTCTTCAGATGTTACCAAATTCTACGGGTATGATGCCCAACGTGACCAGATTTATTATCAGGCTGCATCGCCATCCCCCATGGAGCGTCAGGTCTTTACGGTAAAATTGGATGGTAGCGGATTGCACACACTGAACAACACGTCCGGAACCCATGAAGCCCAATTCAGCCAGACCTTTGATTACTGGGTAGATACCTACAGCCGGATTAACCAACCGCCGGTCTATACGGTTTTCGATGAAGCAGGCAGACCCGTGAGGACGATTGAAGACAACCGGCAACTTGCCAGCCTGCAACGTGAATACGGGGTCTCTCCGGTGGAATTCTTCTCGTTTACCACTTCAGAAAATGTTTCTCTTAACGGTTGGATGATCAAACCTCCGGACATGGATCCCACTAAAAAATATCCGGTTTTCATGTTTCTCTACGGAGGTCCCGGATCACAGCAGGTTCTGGACAACTGGCGGGGGCAAAACTACTGGTGGTTTCAGTCACTGGCCCAACAAGGTTACCTCGTTGCATGTGTGGATAATCGCGGTACCGGAGCCCGGGGTCAGGAATTCCGTAAAATGACCTACAAACAGTTGGGCCATTATGAAACCCTCGATCAGATCGAAGCTGCGAGGTACCTGGGCAGCCTGCCTTACACCGATGCCACCCGCGTCGGTATATTCGGATGGAGTTATGGCGGGTATATGTCCAGCCTTTGTGTACTCAAGGGCAATGATGTGTTCAAAATGGGCATCGCTGTCGCCCCGGTGACCAACTGGAAGTGGTACGATAACATTTATACGGAACGTTATATGCAAACCGAAGAAGAAAATCCCGAAGGATACCATGACAATTCGCCGGTCTATTTTGCTGACCGGCTGAAAGGAGCATACCTGCTAGTGCACGGTTTGGCGGATGACAACGTACATTTTCAGAATACGGCAGAAATGGCCAATGCGCTCATCGCAGCGAATAAGCAGTTTGAAACGTATTTCTATCCGAACCGGAATCACGGCATTTACGGAAATAATGCCCGAACACATTTGTATACCAAGATGACCAACTTTATTTTGAACAATTTATAATAACTCCATCATGATCCTTTCCACCACCGATAACATCCCCGGCCGGGAAATACTGGAGATCCTCGACATCGCCCGTGGCAGTACGGTGCGTGCGCGAAACGTCGGAAGAGATATCTTTGCAGGTCTGAAAAATCTGATCGGCGGAGAGATTACCGAATATACCCAGTTGATGTCCGATGCCCGTGAACAAGCGCTGGATCGCATGGTCGCCGATGCGGAGGACCTGGGTGCTGATGCGGTGATCAATGTACGCTTTATGACCGCAATGGTCATGCAAGGGGCCAGTGAGATCCTGGCTTATGGAACCGCCGTCAAACTTAAATAACCATGGAACGCGATTTTACCAACTTTGAAATTAAGAACCGCAAGGCAAAGTTCGAATACATCTTTATTGAAACGTACCAGGCAGGCATCCAACTGACCGGGTCGGAAATAAAGTCACTTCGTGAAGGCCAGGCGAATATGGGCGATGCGTATTGCATCCTCCAGAAAGGGGAGTTGTTTGTTCGTAATCTGCACATCAGCGAGTACAAGCAGGCGTCTGAAAATCATGAACCTACCCGCACCCGCAAGCTCCTGCTAAAACGTTCCGAGTTAAAAAAACTGGAACGCAAGGTGAGTGAAAAAGGCTTTACCATTGTGCCCTATCGCATTTATTTTGCAGCGTCCGGATTTGCTAAAATAGAAATCGCCCTGGCTCAGGGTAAAAAATCGTTTGACAAACGGGAATCCATCAAACAGAAAGATCAGCAGCGGGAATTGGAACGCATCGACAAATACACCCATTGAAATGATGCGGCTCTCGGTTTGGTTCCTGGTTTTACTCCTCCTGGCGATCTGCTACTGTGCCAACCCTATCGCACCAACCGGTGGACCAAAAGATGTCGACCCGCCTAAAATCGATTCGGCGAAATCCACCCCTAATTACCAGACCAATTTCACCAAACAACCCATCG
>JAGQXC010000570.1 GCA_020436785.1 Saprospiraceae bacterium
CACCAAACGGATCTCAGGGAAGGTGAGCCTGATGCCAGTTTGAAAATGACCTGACGAGGCTGATGACTTAACGTCACTAGTGGAAATAATAGTAATTATAAGCGATTCTTTTAAGCTAACATATGCATAACAAAGAATTTAATAGATAATTCATTGTAGCATCTAAATTATTGTTAACCAAACTTTTGAGATGATATTATGCCTCATATTAAATATTACATTAATAATCAAAAAAATTATTTTTAGATAAAAAAAAGTTAAAGTGTGATTGCAGGTCATATTATGGAAAAATTATAATAATCATTCTTGTAAAGTCTAAAGATCTGAAAATGATGTTATTTATAGAACAAATTGATAATCAGTTTAATATGATCAGGTGAATTGATATTTCATATTGGTTTTATGTGTTGCCCGAATATGCTCTTATTCTTACCTTTTATCCAATCAGGATGTTTGTTTTTATCGGGAATAATTTAATTTTACTGTGCGTTTGGAAGTTTATGTTTGTTTCTTCAAGTCTTTATTACGAGGTTATCAATTTTTTTACATCATCAAGCATGAACTCCGATAACCAATAAAGGAGATGCGGTTAGAATTTTGTATCAAGTGCACGCCTGTTTACAGGTGAGGCTGCGTACCAGACTATATTTAACGCCAAAGAGTATAGATCTACGTACTGCTTGTTCCATGGTGTTTGACAATCCTTGTTCAAACGGAATAAGCAACCTCTATCTTGCAAATTAACTTGATCACTGGTTTACATTCCAACCCCCGGATTGTGTAAACAGCGATTGTTCATCACCAATGTTTCCCTTGGTTGACGGAGATATCAGTTCAAAAGAACTGCATGTCGATGGTTGTATGGTAATGAATATCTGTCACTGACAGGTAAACATTTGTTTATTCGATCGACAGGGATCCTGTCAAATTGGTTTTTTCTCCCCCCCTCGCAATGCTCTTCCTTACGTCTGTATTGAGTTTAAAATGAGAATTCATGAGCATGACAGTGACTCCAAGACTTGTGATTAATCATCTGGAGGAAGTTGAATCAAAGTGGTTTGCTGTATACACCAGGTTTAAGCAAGAGAAAATGGTTCAGAAACGTCTAAGAGAAAAGGGGATTGAAACGTATTTGCCGTTAACCCGGAAGTTTCGCAAATACGATAAACGACTGCGGCATTTTGATGTGCCACTGATCAGTTGTTACGTGTTCACCAAAATTACCCGTAAAGAATATGTTCCCGTCCTGGAAACAGAAGGCGTTGTCAAGTTTATCAAGTTTGCTGAAAATTTAATCTCGATTCCGGAGGATGAAATTCTCTGGCTCCAGAAAATATTGCAAGAAGATTTTTCAGCGGAGCTGGAATCTACCGGATTTGTACATGGTCAGCGAGTCGAAGTGGTTCGCGGAAATTTAATTGGATTAACCGGAGTGCTGATCAATACGACCAATAAGAAAAATTTCCTTGTTGAATTCTCAGGAATGGGACAAAGTTTTAGAATGTATGTAGATCCTTCTTTTCTGCACGCAAGTGCGGGCAAGCGGGTGATCACGCAGGAGGTATAAACGAATAGTAATACCGGAAATCTTTTTTTAATCCGGTATTTAACCCGTTGGTAAATAATCAATTGGGTTTAAGCAGCAAGAAATTCTTTTGCTGTCAGATTGTATAAATAAATCGCACCTGGTGCGTCAATAAAGAAAAATCCCCCGGGATTTTTTAACGGCGAAGCCATGCGAAATAACCACGATTTATTTTAATGGGTATTTGACAGGATATCCTTGGAATGAATTAAATGATGCGGTAGTGATTTCCTTTTTTTCAAAATTAAATCAATCCAACAAGCCGGCTTCATTTCAACATGTTGAAGTGGATATACATGCCCATTGGCTGCCTGGAGTGGACGATGGCGCCGATTCTCTGGAAACGTCTATAGCGCTTATCCGGGGATTGCTTGAATTGGGTTTTAGGAAATTAATTGCTACTCCGCACATCATGTTGGAACATTATCCAAATCAACCCAAAAAATTAAGGCAGGTTTTTCAGGCAACTTCCGATTATATACGGTCTCAGGGTATCAATGTCGAACTTGAGCTTGCTGCCGAATACATGTTGGATGAAGGGTTTTTAGATCAACTTGATTCCCGCGATGTGTTATCTATTGGCGACCGTTACCTGCTGGTAGAATTTCCGATGCATAAACCGTTCCCACTGGCCGGTAAATTCATTGAAAGGATCCTTGAATCCGGGTATACGCCGGTATTGGCTCATCCTGAACGCTATAGTTATTACCGGCGGGATATAGCTACTTTCAAAGAGTTGATTAATCAAGGAGCTCTTCTTCAGCTGAATCTGCTTTCACTGTCAGGACATTACGGCAAAGAGGTAGCCAACTGGGGCAGGCATCTGTTGGAAGACAGGCTGTATCATTTTGTTGGCAGCGATCTTCACCGGGCGAGTCAATTAGCTGATTACCGGGTTGACTTATCCC
>JAGQXC010000089.1 GCA_020436785.1 Saprospiraceae bacterium
ACCTGAAGACGGGAGTCCTGGCCTTGGTGTTGATGGTTTTGGCCGTAATGAGCGGCCGGGCCCAGGACATCCATTTCTCCCAGTTTTACATGTCTCCACTGACCCTCAATCCCGCCATGACAGGGGTGATGAATTGCAACAACCGGTTTATTGCCAATTACCGGAATCAATGGGCCAGTATTCTGAAATCCAATGCCTACAATACCTACGCCGTTTCCTACGATCACAAAGTCCCGGTCGGTCAATACGACAATTTTGGCATTGGTGGCTCTTTCTATGGCGACGTCGCCGGTCAATTAAATTTCGGAACCATGAAGGCTGCGCTGTCTGGTTCTTTCAGTAAAAAGATGTTCGGCAACCGCCGCAACAGCCACTATCTTGTCGCCGGAACTTCTTTGGGATATGCCTTCCGGACCATTGATTTTACGCAGGCTCGCTGGGGATTACAACACGACAACAACGGAGGCTTTGATCCAACTTTGCCCACCGGTGAGGAAAGCAAACTGTACCAGGACAATCTGTCCTTTGTAGACCTCAATGTGGGATTGCTGTGGTTCTCGGTCCTCAACAAAGACAATAATGTCTACCTGGGGGTGGCTTATGATCACCTCAATCAACCCAATATTGCCTTTGAAGAGGGGACAACCATTCCCCTGTACGGAAAATATACGATCCACGCGGGCGGTGAAATAAACATCAACCGCCAATATTCCATCCTTCCCGGCATCGTCATGCTGAGCCAGGGACCATCTTTCGAGATCAATGGAGGAACCAGTTTCCGTTTTCTGTTTGGACCACGTGATGCTCAGCAGTCGGTCCAGTTCGGACTGTGGACCCGCCTGGCCAACCATTATGAGAAATCGATTCTCATGGATGCCATCATTCTTTCGACCCGTTTTGATTACAATCAATTTGGCCTTGGATTCAGTTACGACGTCAATACTTCTCCCCTGCGCCAGGCCAGCGGATCCAACGGTTCCTTTGAGTTTTCACTCATTTATAAATTGTGCGGGGCGGAGAATCGAGGAGTATATTGTCCGGAGTTTTAATATCTTTGGGGTAGAACGTATCCTTAGAGTCAGATTCTCCCAGGTCCATCAGACCATGCACAGATCCGGTGAGCCATCTCCTTAATGGCACTGCCGGGTAGTGTTAAAGCATTTTGCCGAATGAAAGAATAGTCTTAATTTCATGGACTTCCATTGAATGTGGAGAGACTTACTGACAATCATTTGTCCAAGAAGAAAACCACCTGATTATGTTTGGTAACAACACAAAAAAAGACGTGAAAAGCAATACCTCACCTTCCATGCCTTCGCCCACCGGACATTCATTGAACAGTGTCGTTGAAGGGACCATTATTGAAGGCGATATTCGCACCGAAAGCGATATCCGGATCGATGGCTCTTTGTCAGGTACCTTAAATTGTAAAGGCCGGGTGATCATCGGGCCCAAAGGTGTCGTTGAAGGAGATATCCGTTGTGAAAATGCCCTGATTGAGGGGACCTTCCACGGTTTGTTGTCCTGTAACGATACCCTCACCGTCAATGAATCGGCGCACATTACCGGCGACATCAACACCGATAAGCTGGTAGTGCATTCCGGAGCGACATTTAACGTCAATTGCAACATGGGCGTAAAAAATGCCACGAAGAACCATACGGATAAGAAGCAGGAAATTAAATTGACTCCCGGGGCGACGGATAAAAAACCGGCCAAGGAAGAGATTATTTCTTTCGTTGAAGATCCGGTTAAAAAATAGGGGTGAAGCCTAAGCCGGCCCCGAAGGTCAATGCTTATTTAAAGTACACAGGGATGGCTCTGCAAATGGGAGCCATTCTTTTTTTATGTATTTGGATCGGACAGAAATTGGATGCCTACTTCTCCGTCGATAAACCCTGGTTTACCATCAGCCTGGTCCTGATCGGTTTCGTTGGCACCATCTATTCCATCTACCTGCAATTGTTAGGCGATAAAGAATAGCCTGGTTGTCGTAATGGTAAACTACCTTTCTCCTGTCCGTTGCAATTATTACCTTTAATCTGTATGAGTCCTGCGCGCTTCTACCTTGGATTAGCAATCGTACTTGCGCTCGCCATCTTATTCCAATGGGCCTTGGAATGGGGCATTCCGGAATTGCAGGCGTTCAGTGCACTGGGTTATACGGCGATGGCTTACTTTGCGATCTTATCGATTGTGATCTATTATCTGAGCAAATGGTTGGGTCATCATGAGAATCCTTTTTTACTCCTGTATCTGACCTACGCCGTCATTCTGTTCAAGCTGGCAACCAGTGTCGTGATTGTGTACTTATTCAAGCGATTGCTGCATCCGACAACCCGCTATTTTGTACTTCCTTTTATCATCGTATACGTCCTCTTCACCATTTTTGAAACGGCATTTATGGCCAAGTCGGGGCGCCTTAGCAGTCAGGATTCAATATCCAAAAGCTAATTGACTAATACCGGGACATCCGGTTTTTTCCGATCTTTAACCTAATAGTCAATGTTTATGTCTGAAAACCAGGATGCTGTTTACCGGATTCATGCACCGGATGCCGAACCCGTCCCGATCACCCAAGAAGACCTGTCCGGTCTGGATATCGTAGTCAGCGGGCCCAATACGTATCATGTCCGGTGGCAGGGGATGAATCATCAGGTGGAATTGGTTTACCTCGATGTCAATGCCAAAAAGATCCACTTACGCAGTGAAAGCAGGGATTATGTCCTGCGGGTGGAGGATTCGCTGGATATACTGATCGAACGTTTGGGTTTACAACGCCATCGATCCAATGCCCTGGAAGTTCTGAAAGCGCCCATGCCCGGACTGGTGCTCAAACTCATGGTGCAGCCCGGCGATGTCATTAATCTGGGAGATCCGGTGGTGGTACTGGAAGCCATGAAGATGGAAAATGTGATCAAGTCCCATGGACAAGGCATCGTCGACCGGCTCCTGGTCGCGGAAGGCCAACCGGTTGAAAAAGAAGAAATCCTGATGACGTTTAAGTGAAAAAGAGGTGGCCGTCGTGGTAGAAGTAGCAGAGGTGGCAAACGGGGCAAAGGCGACATACGAAGGGGGCAAAGGGCGATGGCGATCAGCAGCAGGAAGAGGCAACCTATTGACCGGCTAATTTTTCCGGAATTGTCCACGGGCCCTGCCTATACAATTCCGCCTACCATCCTGAATCTCAGCCCGGTTTACTTACGCAAGGGATAATGCTGATCCAGGAAGCCCCGGTAATCTTCCACCCTTTTGGTTTGTTGCAATTGCCTCCAATTGTGCAGACTGATGGGAAAGGCATCGTAACGGAAACGGTCGGGAAGAAAGTCTTTTTTATTCTTTTCCACCGTTTCGTAATAGGCCATCGCTTCCTTTTTGGTTTTAAAATCCCTTACGATGATGACTGGAATGTCTTTCTGGACATCCAGGCCAATCGATGAATATTGAAATTTACGGTTGGCAAAGTATTTACTGTTGAAATTGTATACACTGGATTTGGCATCATTCAATGATGCTTCTTTTGAGTTGTACAATATGATCAGGAAATAGTGCAGGACATCTTCCCCTTCATCCTCATAGGTGACGATGGAGGAGGTGTTGTTGACTCGGGATGCATTCGGATCACCTCCGTAAAGCAGACGCAGCAATTCCCGGGCGTGTGTTTGTTCGGTGGTGTTCGGGTAATTGGCAATGAATTGTTTTAACGCTTCCGTATACGCTTCCTTCCCCTGAGTGCCTCCGATACAGAACACACCCAGTAAAGCGAACTTGGCTTTCAATGCATTGTTTTTACCAAACTGGGTTTCAACTCCTTCCAGCAACTGGGTCGCCTGGGCGTAGTCTCCTTCGGTATACACATTGAAGACCTGTTGATAATAGGCCATCAGTTTATCCTCGGCCGATTCCTGGCGTGAATAAAAATCAGGATCCCGCAGGGCCACCGCAAACTTCCCTTGCGGAAATTCACCGAGTATGGCTTCGCTGTATTGATTGGCTTTTGCCAGGTCGTTCAGGTCTTTGTAATCCAGATACAGGTAATAATACGTTTCTTCTTTATGACCGGTTTCCGGATAATCTTGCAGTAATAATTCATGTTGATCGGCAGCGAGTTGGTAACGGTCTATATTATCACGCAACAGGACACCCAACCGGAAGCGTGCCTCTTCGATCCTCGATTTGGCCCGGCCCAGATCCTGGGCATTACGGGGTACATCCTTAAGGATCTGATAGAGTTCTTCATCTTCCAGTTTGTCGCTGTTGGCTTCTTGTTGAACCACGGTCTGTTCGGCGGTATTGGCATCCGGTCGCAGAGAGCGGCGCCAGTTATCCTCATTGGCCCGGTTTCCCCATTGTTCGGTAAATTCTTTGAGGCCCCGTTTGAGCTCTTTGTCATCGTAGGCAAAAAAAGTCGAATTGGCTGAGCCACCAATGTCTGTTTGACCGGGCCGTACGATATTACCCGGGGTAGCCCGGGCTGCCAATGGATCCGGACGAACCGTGGATTGTCCGGTATTTTCCCTGGCTGCCAATTCGGCTTCACGTTGTTTTTTGATTTTAGCCGCCAATTCTCTTTTCTTTTCATCCGGCCACTGCGATACCATGATCAGGCTATCAGTCAGGGTGATGATGTCAATCTGGGTGGCGATCGGCCTTAACCCGGTAGCCAGCTTTTCGACATTGGGCAATCGCTCATCGGTTTTGAGCATGAACTGCTGCGTGCTGTCGTAATAATGAAATGCCGGAGCAAAATCATCGGTCTCATAGTGCAATTGCGCCAGCAAATAGTAGGATTCGGCTTTCTGTAATTTCTTCTGGGATGGCTGACGCACAGATTGTTTCAGATGTTCAATGGCCCCCATCCGGTCACCTTTGGCCAGGTCGATCTCTGCCAAAGCATAATACAGCTGGTCGCGGTATTCGGCATTCTTGGCTTCTTTGATCATATCATCAATCTCATTCAAAGCCTTGCGGTCGGCCAGCCCTCCGGATTTGTTTTTCAGGACGACTTGCTTCAATTTGGCATTGAACTCCATGTCGTACCCGGGCCGGTTGGACAGTACCTGCTCATAATGTTCCAGGGCCTGAGGGGCATTGCCGGTCATCTCGTGCAGTTGACCGAGGATAAATGCAAGACGGGCACGTTCTTTTTTGTCCTCACTAAGGTCGTATCCCTTCTGCAGGGAAAGGATGGCCAGCGGGTAATTTTCCTGATGGATGGCATTGTCTCCTTCTGCAACGGCTGCCATCTGCTGGACGCCGGTGGGTGTTTTCGGTCTAAATTTCAGGTCATTGAGTACGGATTGGGAACCGAAATAATTTCCCTGGACGGTTTGTGACCGTGCCAGCCAAACCATGCCTTCGTAATAGGCGGGTGTATGGCTGAACAGATTGTCATTGTCCGTTTCTTCTTCCTGTTTCTTGTCCTCTTTGGGCTTGCTGGTTTTTTGAGTGGTTGGCTCGGTTGCCTTTGCTACGGGAGCTGAGGTTGGAGTAGGGTTGGTTACCACCTGCTCCGTTGGGGTTTCCGTTTCCTTGCTGGGTGGATTTTTCTTGCGGTCGGCGATCGCCTTTTTGCGCGCTTTGATTTCATCCTGACGGGCTTTTTCGGCAGCGCGTGTGCTCTTTTTGGAATTGTTGTCCTTGATGGCCTTCTCCCGTGCTTTTTTCTTGGCTTTCGAACTGCTGCTGCTGGAGCGTGACGAGGTTTTCTTTTTGCGCTCTTTGATTTTAGCAGCGCGTTCCTTGGCATCTGCCTGGGAGAGATGGCGGTTGCGGCTGTTCAGATTGTCGGGATCAAACTCATCCACCAGGTATTCGAAAGTCTCGCGGGCATCCTGGTATTGGTGTTTCAGGAATTGTGCTTCGCCGAGCAGGAGGTAACTGTCGTCCGTCCACTTGCTCACCCGGTGGAGGTTGATGACCACGGACAGCTTTTCGATCGCCTGGTCCATGTCCGGAGCAATGGCTGCCGGATTCTCTACCTCGACATAATCGTATACGGGCAGCAGTTGATTATAGTTGTCCTGATGTTGCTCTTCCAGCTTGAGGGTGGTTAAATAAACCAGCTCATTGGCGTTAAAATATCCATTGTATTTGGCTGTTGTATTTTGATACAACTTGGCCATGCCACCGATGTCACCACGCCGCTTTTGCGTGACGCAGGCAGACAAAAGGAAGAGGAGTATGCTAAAAAGGACGTAATTTCGTTGTCTATTGGAACACACCATATGCTTGTACACTTATCGCAGAACCGTCTTACATATAACTAATTGACCACAAATTTATTTTAAATATTTCATTTAAATTCTATTCCGATGGCAGTGGATCCGCAGGGCAAGAAAAACAAACGTTGGGAACACCTCAGAGTGCCTTACCGGCTGGTGGTGATGAACAACGAAACTTTTGAAGAGATCGGATCTTACCGGTTGACCTTGTTGAACATCTACATCGCCATTTGTTCATTGCTGGCCCTGGGTGCGATCCTGGTGTGGCTACTCATGCTTTTCACTCCGCTTAAACGCCTGGTCCCGGGGTATGGGGACATCACCAACAGTACTGAATTCATCAAGATCGACCGGAAATTGCGCAATGCCGAGAAAGAACTGGCTGCTTATAAACTCTATTACGATAAAGTCCGTGGTCTGGTGACCGGCCCCCAGCCAACCCAGGCTTCCGAATCCGAGGAAGGCACACCGCAAATCATGGAAGAGCCCGAGCCCGTAGAGCGAATCCCCGAAGATGAAGAGTTGCGTGACAAGGTAGAGACAGCCGAAGCCCTGACCATAACACCCGAAGAATTGATCAGTTCCCGTAAATCGGAGCGCGAACTGTACGAAATCTACTTCGTGCCCCCGGTCAATGGAGAGATCAGTGCCCCATTTATGCCGGATAAAGCCCACTTCGGGGTGGATGTCCTGGCACCTAAAAATACCCCGATCCGGGCGACCATGGATGGTTTTGTCATTGCCAGCGACTGGACCCTGGAGACCGGATTTACCATTGGCATCCAGCATTCCAACAATCTCATCTCCTTTTACAAACACAATTCCGTCTTGCTCAAGAAAGTGGGAGAATCCGTTAAAGCGGGCGAAGCCATCGCCATCATCGGAAATACCGGAACCCTGTCAGACGGACCCCACCTGCATTTCGAGCTCTGGCAAAGCGGAAAGCCGATCAACCCGGCGGATTACATTAAATTTTAGGTAGGAGAAATCGGTAATAAATGGGTATGGGGTAATGGGGTATGAGGTAATGGGGTATGAGGTATGGGGTGCGGGGTGTGTGAGGTAGCGGGGTATGAGGTATGGGGACTTGGGATAAAGGAGAAGGAACAAAGGAAAAGGATGCAGCCCCTACGATTAGCGAGGAGCGAAATGCGAATAGCGAAAAGCGAATTGCAGACCGGGTATGGGGTGCGGGGTATGAGGAAATGGGGTATGAGGTAATGGGGTACGAGGTATGGGGACTTGGGATAAAGGAGAAGGAACAAAGGAAAAGGATGGAGCCACTACCATTAACGAGGAACGAAATGCGAATAGCGAAAAGCGAATGGCAGACCGGGTATGGGGTGCGGGGTAAAAGGTAATGGGGTATGAGGTATGGGGACTTGGGACAAAGGAGAAGGAACAAAGGAGAAGGATGATACCCCAACGATTAGCGAGGAGCGAAATGCGAATAACGAAAAGCGAAAAGCAGACCGGGTATGGGGTGCGGGGTATGAGGAAATGGGGTATGAGGTAATGGGGTATGAGGTAATGGGGTACGAGGTATGGGGACTTGGGATAAAGGAGAAGGAACAAAGGAAAAGGATGGAGCCACTACCATTAACGAGGAACGAAATGTGAATAGCGAAAAGCGAAAAGCGAATGGCAGACCGGGTATGGGGTGCGGGGTGTGCGAGGTAGCGGGGTATGAGGTATGGGGACTTGGGACAAAGGAGAAGGAACAAAGGAAAAGGATGATACCCACGCGAACAGCGAATAGCGAAAGGCGAAAAGCGAATAGCGATTGACAGACCGGGTAGGCCTTCACCACAAAATGGACTCCAGCTTTTGGCGCCAAACCGGAAAAGCGTCCTTAACCGGAGAATTGGCATAAGTGTGCTCGATCACCGTTAGTTTCGGATGCCTTTGATCTCGGTTCTGCCTCACCCATTGACGATAGCGGAGCCGCCCGTTTTCACGGATCAGGTTGATAATCCCTTCCAACCTGCGAATTTGTTCTTCAATAAATATTTCTGCCGGATCGAATGTCCACACATAGGTTGCATGAGAGTCCAGAAGCTCCCAGCAATGATGGCACATTTTCTCACCCTGGATAAAAAATAAAAAACCGGAGATTGGTTTCAGGGTGAAGCGAATGCGTTGGTTAGTGGCTTGTAACTTGCCGGATAAATATTCCAGTTGCGCCGCATTGCGCACGTGCATTTCCGTCAGGATCAATTGCAGCATTTCGACATCAGAGAGCGGCTTGCTGGGTTTTGCCTGTTCATTTCCGAAATCATATTCCTGAATTTCATCTGAAGTGAACAGGCGTTTGTCCGCCCCTGGCGCTTCCAGGCGATTCCATTGGTCCAGGGCATGCATTCGCCGCACAATTTCAATCATCCGGTCATCGATCTTTCCGATCTCCGGTGAATTTGCCTGCATGATCTGGATTCCAACCGGCGTCTTCTGGCAATTCACCACCACCTGACAGCGCTCCGTTTTGAGTATCCGGGCAAAATACCGCTTGACCCAGTTGAATTCTGGGACCAGGTAGGGATTATACAGCTCAACATTCAACCGCGAGCCGGTTTTATGGGAAATGATGCGGACATTGGCTTTTCCAAAATCAAAATGGACTTCCTCAAAGGGCACCTGTTTGATCTCCTGCCAGGTTTCGTTCAAGTTGGGTGGTGCGGTTATTTCCTCCGGCGATTTGGGAATGGCAGGCATCAAATCCATTTCCGACATTGCAAATTTAGCCTGGATCAATTGTTGTTCATCCCATTCGACCAGGTAAGGCTGCAGGTCGATTTTGTGGTAAAAGGACAGCAACGGCTCAACTTCATGCCAATGCAAATGGGTAAAGGTGATAATACGAAGGGGATGTTTCATTGTTTGCGTGGCAAACCCCAGCAGTTGACTGGGATGGTAATCGATGACCCGCAGCCGGATGGCTTCTCTTTCTGGCTGATATCCGGTGATTTCTACCGTCCAGTGGATGATCTTGTTGGGGCGAAACCGGATGATTTTAGGTGGAAGATTGGTTTGGGACAACGGGATAAAATGTTCCGGTGTGAAGTACACCCGGTCATTGGCAATCCGAATTATCCGTTGGTTGCCCGCTAATTTCATATTGAAATGTTAGTTGGGCGAATAAATGAAATACCCCAGGCGATCCATGGGTTCGATGACGGTTTGCAAATACATGCGCAGGTTTGGTTCGTTACGCCGGCTGAAAACCAGATTCGGTTTACGTAAAAATTGCTGGTATCCCTCATCGGTGAGGAACGCAGTGGACAGGGTACTGTACTCGTTGACCAGTACCAGACTTTCGTTGGAATAAAGACGGACGTTTTCTGTTTCAAGGATGGTGCGGATGATTTGGGCGGGTAGGGGTTCTTTTTCCGGGTCACCCAGTTTCTTATCTGACCGTCCTTGCTGGTTGAACACGTAGTCGATGTTCAGATAACCCAGGGTAATGCCAGACAGGGAGGTCTGCATCACATATTGACGCTGGCTGATGTCTATATCATGTTTGTAACCATTCTCCGGTAAGGTCTCCCGGGTCCACCCGGTAGAAGGCTTCCGGTGCATAAACCAGAAGGATGGGATAAAATCTTTCCAGTCGCTGAGGACTTTGAAGTAGGAATAGCTGACCCCGTTGGTATTCTTGAATTGGTCCTCCTTGCTCTCCAGTTGCAGGTAGTTGTTTTGCCACCGGGCGCCACGGGGAACAAAGAAAGTAACCGACGAGTCCGTCTGTAACCATGGCACATCGTAGAAAAAGCATTCGCGGCTGGTCTCCTGGTTGGTGCTGCGGATTTGGCCCAGGTGAATGGTCGGATCGAAATGGTAGACGGTACAACTTTCCAGGTAGCTGCTCAACGCACGGATTGATGTCCTGATCTTTTTGGCTTTGGCAGTGCTGGCCGGCAGGTAGAAGAATTGAAAGCGATCGTTATTGTTGACACGCAGAAAAAAACAATAATCCAGCTTGAGATTACGCTGGAAGTAGATTTGCAATTTGTTGCGCTTGAGCTTCCAGTGTTCGTTATCTCCCGCCGTGGTTACGTTGTACAGAAAATCGTTGACCGCATAGACGCTGTCGATCTCCAGGACCGTATCAAAGAGGTCCTCGGCTTCGACAAGCAGTTCATGTTCGGCGGGATCTTGTAAGGTAAATTGGGGGCCAGGATTAAAGTAGATATTAAGTTGGTAATCGATGCTTGCCCGTTGGTGCTGGAGGAGGTAAACGGTGCTGGCCGGCTGAAAGGATTTGCCGGTTACGGCAATGGGGGCATTGCCGGCGTCAACGCCAATCTCCCGGGTGAACTGCAGGTTTTTGGAAGAGTCAAAAACGAAGATCTTCTTGACGTTGCCGTTCTGTGCCATTTTAGACGACAGGGTGATGTTCCAGTCCTGCGACCATCCGATGCTTGCCCAGATCAGAAGGAGCGCCAGGGTGTGATGCATTCTGCTCTTCATCATGCCTCCTAAGGTAGGAGATTTTAGAGAAATGACGGGGGGAATTGAAGTTGGAAATGGGGCCCGAAAAGAGGCAATTATGAATATTGATTCAAAATTTATGGAATAAAGAAGTGATGATGATATTATCGGATTTAAAATAAAATTGGAGAACCATTTGAGGTATCAGCCGGAAGGGCAATTGGATCCGGCTGACAAATACAGCGTACCGACAAGAGTTTATCTTCAATTTGCACATCCTTTTCTTACCGCTTATATTTAGCCTGGAGCAACCTCATATTCTTGATGAAGACTTGGCATGATATCGTACCCCGTATCTTGCAGGGCGATACGGAAGTCATCAATAACCTCTACCGGGAGTACCGGCTACCCTTTATCCAGTGGGTGCGTCAGCAGTATGGGGTGCCGGAGGACATCGCCATCGAACTATTCCAGGTGGCCATGGTCATCTTGTATGACAACGTGATGTCCGGGAAACTGACGGAGCTCTCCAGCAATCCTTCCACGTACCTCTTCCAGATCGGACGCAATAAGGCCCTCGAATACCACCGGAAACAGCGCCGGTGGGCCACCGGGGAGCTCAATGATACGGTATTGGAATACCTGACCCAGGAAGTGGGTGATGATAAAGATGCAGTGGAAGAAGAATACCTCCTGGTGGATGAAGGCATGCAACAACTCGGTGAACCCTGCCGCAGTCTCATTTATGGATTCTATGTGAAGAAAATGAGTATGGAAGCATTGAGCGTGCAGTTGGATTATAAAAATGCCGATACCGTTAAGAACATGAAATACAAATGTTTGCAACGATTGCGTAAGATCTGTCAGGATTTGAAAGATGAAAAGCGGGAGGGATGAGCCTGGAGCCCCACGAAATGGACCGATTGGATGAATACCTGCTCGGACGCGGGACCACCAGTGAAAGAAATGCTGTTGCTTCGCTGATTGCCAGCCAGGACACCTGGCAGAAGGCTTACCTCGCGAGGCGCCAGTGGTTGCAGCAATTGCGTTACCATTATCTGGCCCAGCAGTTGAGAAATTTACAGGAACTGGAAAAAAAGTTGCCTCGGGTGGGTGACCTTAAGGGTGATGCGGCATTAATAGCTAACGATGGGGCTGGACGACATTACAAAACCCCGATTATGACAGAAGAATCACCCAACCGGCACGCCCTCCGGTACCATGGCCTGATGCAGATGGCCCGGCAACTCCAATCGATTGAGCAGCAGGGCCATCCGTTCGGCCGGGTTAAAAAAGGGCCTACCCGGCGGTTGATCTGGACGGTCAGCTCGGTAGCCGGCTTGTTGTTACTCCTGCTGGTTATTTGGCCTTACGTGCGGCCGCAAACGGAAGGAGAAAAACTATTTGCCAAAAATTTCGTACCACCTGATATCCACATTCAAACCCGGGGCACATCACCTTCCCCAGGAGTTGATTCCTTGTCCAAACTTGCCTACGGAGCTTACGTTACCGGTGAATACCGGCTTTCCCTCCGCTATTTCCGCAAGATTGGCTTTCGACATGATTCAACCTTTGTGAAAATTTATGGCTTGACCCTCCTCTTAAATGATAAGCCGGCAGAAGCCATCGATCTGTTTGGCAAAGGAAAACAGGAATGGCCCGAGAGTCCGGTCTGGGATGAAGGCATCGGATGGGCCCTTCTCAAACAAAATCATGTACAAGAAGCAAGGAAATATATTAAATTGGAGTAAAAGAGGCCTACACGCCGCTCCTTAACCCTCTCCACCTTCGGCTACCGGGATTCAGGAGGGCTGCATGCTAAAGTGACTGGATGAGCGGGTATTTTGTGAGAGACGGTAGCGGTGCAAGGATATCCTTTGTACCATTAATTTGCTTGCTTGAGCTGAGTTTACTGTTTGGTTTACAGCAATGCCATCCAGATGCTCCGGCTTCCGACTTGCCCAACCATACTATTACTATTGACTCCACCTGCATGTACAATCCGGTATTGTCCTGGAGCCTGCCGGCGCTACTCCAGGGAGATACCTGCCGGATTTATCATTACCTGGATAGCCGGCAAGAAGCTGCTCACACCCGGATCGATTCCGTTTATATTGATTACCTGCGGATGGAGTGCGAAAATTCCACCACCTGGCCATCCCTGCATGCTTTATTAATGGCTTTACAATCATCCACCAGTAGCTTATATGTGGATTTAGCCAGAAGTGGATTGCGCCATTTCCGGAGAGAAATGGTTCCTGAGGAACAACAAGCACTTTACCGGCACATCATGGATGTGCAAAAGGCCATCTATGGGAGGACCTCACTTCCCTATCTGGAAGCGGTCCGCGACCTGGCTGATTTTTTCCACGCACAGCAAAAATACCTGCCAGCGGATTCGCTTTATCAATACTGCATTCAAACAACCCAGGTTGCCCACCCGGACCAAAAAGCATTTTTAGAAAACTTGTATTTTAAATTGGGGAGGGTCAAGCGGCAACAGTCGGAATACGACAATGCATTGGCCAATTTCTTTATTTGCCGGCGCTTGATCTCCGAAATGGGTGCCGATTCCTTGTTGGTCCGTATTGATAATGAAGAAGGCATCGTCTATGGCCAGCAGGAAAATTACCAGGCCGCCCTGGCCAAAGTAGATTCGGCACTGACCCGGGCAAATTATTACCACGACGAGAAGGAACGGAGGAAAGCCAACCTGATCAAAGGCTCAATTTTATTTATCAAACGGCGTTATTCGGAAGCCTACCGCACCCTGGTCAACAATTTACAGTTCTCCTCCTCGCCGGAAAACCGCATCGAAACCTATGGAAGGATCATTGGGATTCTGGTGCGCATCAATGCATTGGACTCCGCACAATATTATCTTGACCAGGCAAGCAGGTTGCGCCAAAAGCCGGCTCCGGTTTCGTTGGCCTACTTTGATTACTACTGTGCGCAATTTTATCAGGCCTCCGGGCAATTTGAAGCGGCTGTGGATAAAATCAATGAAGCCATCGGTCTGACTGATCCGGATATTCATTTCACCGATCCTTTAACTGCTTTGCCATCTCACCAGGACGGGTCATTGGATGAATGGGTCCTGTATTATCTGGGCTATAAGGCAAGTCTGTTGGGCGACCAGTATTTAAAAACCGGAAAACAGGATCGGTTTCAGGCAAGTCTTGCGATTTATGCGTTCATTGATGATTACCTGAAAAATCATTTTCGTTACACCGATTCGGGCGATGAGCTGCATGCAGTCAATATGATGCACGAGGTATATACCGGAGCGTTGTCTTTGTTGAGTCGTATTGCTCGAAAGGACAGCACAGAAGCTTACGATGAGCTAATGCACCAATACGGAGAACGGATGCGTTACCGGGCTTTGTTCAAAGACTACGATTTATTACAGGAAATATCCCAAAATGATCCGCGGCTTAAGAAATGGACCGATACCCTGGTTGGGCAACTAAACTTGGTGCCTGTCGTCTGGAATCCGCAGCGCACCCTGGCCGGCAATGCGTATGCGTTTGATCTTGCACGCAATGCTTTGTTGGACTCACTGGAAAAATTCTATCCCATGGTCTATCGGATGTATTTTGAGCGGATCAATGTGCCGGTATCCCAAATTTTACAATGGAATGACGAAAACCGGGCAAATATTGTCACATTATTTTCGAGTGAAAATGGAGAGATGGTGGGTCTGGTCTATGGCCAGGGCATCCGGCACTTTTCCGTTTCAGCGGATGATTCGATTAGTCACGAATTGAATAAATATTTGACCGGAGGGGTGTCCTCGCAGGCAAAATGGCCGGATCGGTTGGCTTTGACTAAATTGATCGAATCCTATTTGGAACCGGGAATACGCAATGTGATCATAATTGTGGAAGGCAATTTGGAAAAAATTCCTTTTGGTAAATACCTGGGTGACCGGCATGCGATCTACTACAGTTATACGGTCGATCGACTGATCGAAGCACCGATTCCGGATCTTTTGCATCTCGAAGGGCAGTCTATTTTAAGCCTGGTGCAGTCAGACCGGCGCGGAGAGGATCTGCCT
>JAGQXC010000571.1 GCA_020436785.1 Saprospiraceae bacterium
CAGCAATGATCTAAGTCTTGAGATAAAGTAATTGGAATCAGAGGAAAGAGGAAACAAATCTTTGCTTAAAGGACATACTATAACAACAGGGTCACATCAAAATTGTTGTCCATTTTCTTAATTATTTGACCCAAAGTCAAAATTTTCTACCCCTGTCTGAATGCTTCCGGATCGCTGATACAGAGTCATCACACCTTGGGAAGATCTCCTTCACCGATTGGTGTTCCGGGTTCTTCCATTTTCTCTTTGACCAGTGGTGATTTGCAGATCATCCTGGCAAATGTCTCTAAACCGCCCACATTGAGATACGGCTCGTTTGTCTTGGCTTCCAATTCATTTGAAAGGCGGGTAGCGCCAAATAATCGTTCAATCAGGACTTTCATAGCTAACAGATTTAAGTTGATCTAATGATTGCTGCCCGGAGGCACAATTCGTTAACATAAGTTTAACTACCAAATACAATAATAAAACTTATTTATGTAATAGTAAAGCTATTATATTGTGCTTGAATAAAAAAACAGCAGATGAATCATCCTAAACCATTTACTCTGAAGAATAGCTTACCCCAGGATATTCCTGCGAGCATTGTCGTATTTCTGGTAGCGCTGCCATTATGCCTGGGTATCGCCCTTGCTTCCGGTGCACCGTTGTTTGGCGGCATCATTGCCGGAATTGTTGGCGGAATTATCGTTGGATCCTGGAGTGGATCACCGCTTGGTGTCAGCGGCCCTGCTGCGGGTTTGGCGGTCATTGTCTTCACCGCCATTCAGGACCTGGGATCTTATCAGGTGTTTCTGGTTGCAGTGGTCCTGGCCGGCTTGTTTCAATTGGTTTTAGGATTTCTGCGCGCCGGCATCATCGGTTACTATTTTCCTACCTCGGTGATTAAGGGTATGTTAGCCGGTATCGGCCTAATTATTATCCTCAAACAAATTCCTCATGCCATCGGTTATGATGCCGATTACGAAGGCAATCTGAACTTTGCCAACCCGGATGGCTTCAATACTTTCTCCGAACTGAATCACATGATGCAGTTCATCAGTCCCGGAGCAATCTTGATAACCCTGATTTCACTGATCATTCTTATCCTCTGGGAGCAACCCTTTATGAAAAGACTGCGCTTTACCAAATGGGTGCAAGGTCCATTAGTAGCGGTTATTGCCGGCATTCTTTTAACCAAGCTTTCAGCCACGATTCCGATGATGTCCTTGCGGACGGATCAAATCGTAAGCATACCTGTAGCTGAAAATTTCAGTGGTTTTATTCAGTTGTTCTCCCTACCGGATTTCAGCGCTCTGGCCAATCCCCAGATCTATATTATTGCCATCACGCTGGCTGTGGTTGCCTCGTTGGAAACCCTGTTGTGTGTCGAAGCAACCGACAAACTGGATCCATATAAACGTATCACCCCCACCAATCGGGAACTGAGGGCACAGGGTATAGGTAACGTTATTTCCGGATTGGTCGGCGGATTACCGGTCACCCAGGTGATTGTCCGCAGTTCGGCCAACATTCAATCCGGGGCTTTGACCAAAGGATCGGCGATATACCACGGACTATTGTTGTTGATAAGCGCCATTACCATACCCCATCTTCTGAATATGATTCCCTTGGCCAGTTTGGCTGCCATCCTGTTTGTAGTTGGATACAAGCTTTCCAAACCCGTCCTTTACCGGCAGATGTGGAAAGAAGGGTATGCACAGTTTATCCCATTCATCGTTACCATTCTCGGAATTTTAATAACTGATTTGCTGATCGGAATTGCCCTGGGTATGGGTGTGGCCATCTTCTACATTCTTTATAAGAACTACAAAATTCCCTATTTCGTAAAGCATTCCGACAACAGCCCGATCCACATTGAATTGGCTGAAGATGTGACGTTTTTGAATAAAGCCACCATTCTTCAGACGCTCAATCACCTCCCGGACAATAGCACGGTAGTCATTGACGCACATCGTTCGATCCATATAGACCATGATGTCCGTGAGATCATTGAGGATTTTAAAACAAATGCCAAATACCGGAATATAACGCTCGATTTGATCGGCATGGAACGCTCAAACGAGCTGCCGGATCCAAAAGCAGAATTTATAGAAAGATATGCTCCTCCCCACAGGAAACCAGCCAAAAACTCTCTCGCCCGCAGTTTGAATTAGGGTGAATAACATCGAATAACAGACCATTTCGCAATATTTTCTTTTTGGGCCGGGTGTAAAGACCCGGCTCTTTGATTTTACTGGTCATAACAAGCAGCGTGCCCCATCTTTTTCGCCTTATTTTTTCGCTACATACCTCGTTGTTGGTGCGTTTGTCATGAGAGAAACCTGGTTCTTCCGATGGCAGAATGTTCTATCAAACATGTCCTCTCATCCATGTGTCTTTTGTGGATACTCTTGCAAATAGGATGTTACAATCCGACCTTGCCGTCGCCGCTTAAGCCCGAAAATGAATTACGATCCATCCTATTTATCGGTAACAGCCATACTTATTATAATGGTGGTGTCGACCAGGAACTGCTGGGATTGATTCGTGCCAGTGAACATTCCGGGTTTGAAGAGGCAGACCGGATTGCCCTTGGTGGATTTACCCTTGCCAATCACTTTAAAAATGCAGAAACCCTTCGACGACTGGAAAGTCGGCCATGGGATTTGGTGGTGTTGCAAGAAAATACCTACGAAGCCTATTTGCACCCGGAAGATTTGGATGATCACATCGAACCCTTTTTTTTCAAAATGTTCAACTCGGGAGCTCAATTTGCCTTTTTCATGACCTGGGCATACCGGGATTCATCCCAGATGTATCCAGTCCTGTACGATGCCTATACCAGAAGTTCGGTTACCTATTACGGACAGACCATTCCTGTTGGTGAAGCCTGGCAAACCTATCATTCCGGAACGTCTCAGGTGAATTTATATGATGAAGACGGAGTGCACCCCAATCCGGCAGGTACTTTTTATACCGCACTGTTATTTTATTCCTACCTGTTCAGGGAGAACCCTGAATCATCTGGTTATGTCCCGGAAACCATTGACGTGGAACTGGCCAATCAATTGAAAATAAGAGCCTGGAATTTTTACCTGGACCATTTATGAATTAAAATCGTATACCCAGGCCCAGTCGAATGACCACACGCTGTGGCAGGACCAGGGTGGTGCTTCCGGATTGTTTAATCGGCGCGCTGGGTACAATGGAAGAATCGTAGGTGATGCTGGTGCTTGCCCAATCAATCAGAGTGATCGGAACGTTGAGATCCAGGAACAAAGACTCACTCAAATCGACCTGGATGCGGGGAACGATGTCCAGCAGGACTGTAAAATTTGAAGTCCTGGTATCGTAGAAGTAGCTGGACTCCGGAATCTGGTGCTTGGAACTCACGGCTGGATTGACAGCAGCTCCTGCCAGAAGCCGGATGCCATTGGCTTCAAATAGAGAATAGGCGTATTCAACACGTACTCCAAATGAGGTGTTTGTGGTCGAGCCGGGTACCGGATGGGAAGCCCCTGGCAATAGATCAATTTGATTCGAGTTTTGAAATCGGAAATTGGTAATCGCGAATTCCAGGAAGCTGCCGTTCGCTGAACCCAGCGAAAAAGCAGGAATGAAGCCTCCTATATTGGTCGATTTATTGGTACCTGTGCGAATGGTGTCTTCTTGTTCAAAACGGCTGACGGTCCGGTCCTGATTGGTGAATTGAAAAGAAGTGTAAAACTTCAACCCATTCTGTGCCGCAACGGTCAAACCACCCAGGAGGCATATCGACAAGATCAAGGTTCTCATTGGCAGCTGCATTTATCAGGTGTTAACAATGTCAGGATGTCCCCGGTGGAACGATTTTGCAGAAACATTTTTTTGGATCCATCGGATTGAAATTCAACGGAACCCACATAAAATTCTTCAAATTTGGTATCCAGACGCTTATGTACCGCAAATTCAATATTCAACCCGTCGAATGTCCCCACGATGAAATTGTCACCTTCAACGGGGGGAGTGACCTGTTTGAAATGTTTACCATTACGGATCCAATATTCAATACCGCCCAATGTTCCTTTTTCCTGGGTGTCACTGGCTTCCTGACCAGGACGAAATTCGTAAACATGGCAGTTTTGTGCTTCATCGCACCAATTGGCACTGAGCAGCGGCAAAAGGATGAGCACGGTCTCCACCCCACAGGAGAGGTTGGAGAGCATAAATACCAGCAGGGTATAGGTAAGCAGTTTCTTCATAATTAATCTCGTAATGCTTGTAAAGTTTGGTCTTTGAACTGACGAATGCTGTACTGGACATCCGGAAGGTCACGCATCATGTCACTGACGATCTCCTTCCGGAGTGCGTCGAGCTTTTCTTTCCATTCGCTGGCTTCCTTGGATTTGGATGCTTGCAAGTAATGGTTGGTTAATTCGATCAGGTCGTTCGAGTCATCGAGAAATATCCGGTCATGAAACCGGATCACGTCTTCAAGGAGCCGTTCGACGTTCTGACATTCCTGCCCCTGCCAGTAAAGGCAAAAGCTGGTCTGATAGCCGCTGCGGTTGTTTTTCAAATCTTCGATGATGGCATTGTAGCTGGTGATTTTCTCCGAAAATTCCTGCAAATGGCCATTCAGGGAATTGGCTGCTTCCGCATTCTTTTTCATTTGATCTTTGAGTAGAAGCCAGTTGTCCATACCCGAAATCTGACTGTTCAGTTCCTGGGCGGCAAAGAGGTACTGATCCATTTGGGTGCTGAGCTGATCCCGGATGGCTTTCTTTTCCTCCGCGTGCAGTTGATTGAACAATCGCTCCGCCGCTTCCTTGCGGGATTGATTGTCGTCAATGCGGGCTTTGCGTAAACTCACCTCCGCCTGCCGCATTTTCTCCGATGAGCCACTGAGGGCATTCATGGTGACTTTGATCCGGAACTCGCCGGATGCATCGTCATAAAGGAGGGTGCCACGGAAGAAAGCTTCCGCTTGCGCCGATTGAAGGCCTTCTTTCATGGAAACCGTATATGCCTGACCCTCCTTCTGAACCATTTCATTGGCCTTTTCATGTTCCTTAACAATGGCCAGGTCCCTCCGGTCCAACACGCGATAAAGTTCCTTGTGATTGAGCAGCTCGTCTTCGAAGTCTTCGGTTAGCCAAGCGGCCTGCTGGGCATATTCCGCTGGAACGGCATCGAAATCCCACACATAGGTAGACAAGGGTGGCGAGGTGTTCAATTGACTATATGCAGGCAGGAGTGGAAAGATAAGTGTCAGGTAAAAGGCCAAGCGAATCATAGGTGTGTATGCTGATTATTCAAAAATATAAAAAAAAATTTGGAAAATAGCCAAGGATGTTCCATTCAATGACGGTCATTCCTGACGGATGAACCGTTGTCTGTCGAACAGGAGTCTATGGCTTTCCAGGCAGTCAAGCATTATTGACATTTAAGGGTCACCTCAAATTCGTTGCTGGCAATCAACTTTTGGAAGCGACAGGTGTCCCGGCCCTGGATCAGCTTAAAATCATGGGTTCCGGTGGGCAATTCCACTTCGATGATATTGAGCGCTTTGGTGGCGCCCCAGGCATTGAGCGACTTGTCATCGATGTAGACCTGTGCATTGCGCACGGACCGGTCAAGGATCAGTTTCATCTGCTGAAAGGTCGTGCCGGCTGGCGGCCTGGTGTTCAGTAAAGCTTCCCCGGAAGGTTTTTGTTGGTCACTTTCCTGCGATTTAGGTGTCTGGTTGTCGGTAGATTCAGGTTTCCGGGGCTTTTGCACACCTGAGGCATTACCGGGTTCCCCGCCAGCTACTGCAGGTTCTTCCATGACCCTTTCCAATGATGTCGTATCTGATTGGTTAACAGAAAGATCTGCGTCTTTATCTTTAGCATTACCTGAAGTGGATGTCCAAATGAACCAAGCGGCAATTGCGACTACCGGAAGCAAAACCCACAACCAGGTTTTTCGCTTTTTTGGAGACGCTGGCGGTGGCGTGTAGAC
>JAGQXC010000572.1 GCA_020436785.1 Saprospiraceae bacterium
CCGCCATCCAAACCTGGAAGGAGGCCAATCCGGGTGCGCGTATCCTGCCCCACATTCAGCTTCCTGTTGACGTTACGTTGGCAGATGGAACCGTATCCACCATCTCGACGGCTTCCCAATTGCGGGAGCTCCAGTTGGATTGCGGTATCAAGCGAATGGGTAAAGGTCATCGCATTCTGGAATGTATGAAGCCGGTCTTTCCTTTTACGCTGGTATTTCCGGACTCAACCACCCAGGTAGTGAACGATGTCGAAGAAATGCGGATGGCCATTTCAGATTGGCGGGCAGCCAATCCTTCTGTTCCCGGGACCACTCACATTCAGTTTCCATACGATGTCCGCTTGCAGGATAGCACGGTGGTGACTGTTTACTCCAAAGAAGATGTGGACGCCATCCTTTCCGATTGCAACGTGGAACCTCCCTATGGTCCTTGCATCCGCGTGGTATTCCCTATAACTTTAAATTATCCGGATGGAACGGGTGAAGAAATTGCCGATATGCAATCCTTACGGGATGCCATTGAAGCCTGGAATGCCGCACACCCGGATGACACCACCCGGCCGGAAATTGCGTTCCCCCATGAGATCATTTTACCCAATGGCTCAACGGTGACCGTCGATAATAAAGAGCAACTTGCTCAATTTCTGCGTTCGTGCCGGGAACAACGCCCTTTTATTCCCAATCTGCTGGATAACCAGTGTTACCAGGTCATTTTCCCGGTTAGTTTGGAGTTCGCCGATGGATCCACGGCAGAAGTAGCCGGTTATCAGGCCTATCTTCAATTCCTCCAAGCTTGGCATCGCAGCCATGCCATGGGTGATCGTCCGCCACACATAGCCCTGCCTTTTGATGTCCTGGTCAATGCCACCAATAAAGTGGTAACCATCAACGAAGCGGCCGATTTAATACCAATCCTGGCCAAGTGCATCAATTGATTGCCAACCAAGTTCATTCCATCATAACGTCCAAGTGTTTTTCTGCCGGACAATCAGGGAACCTGATCGTCCGGTTTTTTTCTTGATTGGTTGTACAGGATGCGCTAACTTCGGCATGATATAAAGGGATATATGAGAAAGAGCCGGATGGCAAGGTTGTTTTCTGCATGGTCACTATTACTGACTTCAGCAGTTTTCGGTTTGTTGCCAGGTGATGTTGTCCATGATGGATTGCCTGTTAGTGATCCGGTGGCTATCACCTGGTACCGTAGCGATGTCACTCCGGAATCTGTGTATTACGGCCAGATTACCCAGGTTAATGCGTCGTATGATCAAAATTTGCCCCAACCGCCCGTTTCTTCCGGAATTTCCCTCCTGCCTGAGTTTGTCCATTCTGATAATTTGTTTTTTCTGACTACCGCGCTGTATGCGCCCGTCTATGCCCGTGGGGT
This sequence comes from Saprospiraceae bacterium, assembly GCA_020436785.1. Classification (GTDB taxonomy): domain Bacteria; phylum Bacteroidota; class Bacteroidia; order Chitinophagales; family Saprospiraceae; genus JAGQXC01. Next base: position 1,388 of record JAGQXC010000572.1, read on the forward strand.
GTTGATCTAGACAGCATCTGCAACTGCCCTTTGGAAGGATGCAGCCGGCAGGCTGCCATGGATTGCTGTTTAAAATTCTACGGTTATGTTCTTAAAAGAGTCTACCAAAAGATCATGGGGCGTGCTTCCTGACAGTTTGATCGATGATCCGCAACTGTACCTTGACGAAATCCGGATCATTCGTCAATATGAATGTCAATTTGAAAATGAATTGCCGGATGACGTACCTGAATCCATTGAGCTCCATGCTTATTTGGGATTAGCAGGAGCAATAATCCTCCGGGTTCTGGGCTTTCGTTTGTATGATGAACAATATCAGGGTGCTCTGGCACTTATCCGGGGTCATTTTATTGAAATGCAGACCGGAGAAGGGAAGACGGTCACAGCCGCCCTTGCGGCTGCCTGGCTGGCCCGAACATTGGGCAGCACCTGTATCGTCACTTTCAATGAATACCTGGCCCAACGTGATGCTCAGTGGATGCAACCCATCTATGCGCGGTTGGGCATTCAGGTCGCGGCTGTTTGCGAGCTGGATCCGGCAGAAATAAAACACCGCAACTACCAGGTCCCCATCATTTATACAACCATTAAAGTGGTTGGGTTTGATTTTCTGCGTAATCAAATGGCCTGGACACAGGAAGAACAATTCCCCCTGGATTTTAGATCAATCATTATTGACGAAGCGGATGCCATATTGATTGACGATGCACGTCACCCTCTGGTTCTGGCCGGATCCCAAATTCAACCAGTGGTCGATTTGAAGGATGTAGCATCCCTGGTATGTGGCTTCGAAGAAGATAATGACTTTCAGGTGGATGCCAGAAAATATGAAGTCTATTTAACCGGACCCGGCCTCCAGAAAGCAGAAGCCTATTTTCCTGACGTTCCATTGTATTCCGCAGAAGGACAGGAGACACTGACGGCCATCCATGTGGCTCTGCAAGCCCGAATGCTGTTGCATAAAAACATCCATTACGTGATCAAAGATCAACGCGTATGCCTCGTCGATGAATTTACCGGCAGAGTGGTTCCGGACCGTCAATGGAGAAACGGGCTTCAGGCGGCAGTCGAAGCCAAAGAAAATCTGCCGGTACGTGCAGATGGCTCGGTTTTGCAAATGATTTCAATTTCCCATCTGATGCAAAAATTTGACCATTTGGCGGGAATGTCCGCGACACTTTATCCGGTGGCCGATGAGCTAAACACCCTGTATGGAGTGAAGACTTGCATCATACCCACTCACCAGCCTTCCCGGCGAAAAGACCTCCCTGATCTGGCGTTTGCCCGGAAAGAAGACAAGATCAAAGCCATCGTGTCAGAAGTCAAAGTAAGAAACCGATCAGGCCAACCGGTATTGATCGGGACATTGACGGTTGAGGAATCGGAGATGCTGGCCAAGCAGTTAATTGCCGCCGGTTTTAATCCGCAGGTATTAAATGCCCGTCATGATCGTGAGGAAGCGGAAATAGTCGCTAAGGCCGCCATGCCCGGAGCCGTCACCATTGCCACCAACATGGCAGGACGGGGAACCGATATCCGCTTGGGCAATGAATATCCGGAGAGCCGGAACGCCGTAGTTCTTTCAGGTGGCTTATTTATCCTGGGTACCAACTTCCACGAATCCAGGCGTATTGACCGTCAATTGCGAGGAAGGGCCGGTCGTCAGGGTGATCCGGGAGAGACCCGATTTATTGTTAGTGCTGAAGACGAGTTAATGGTGCGCTATCATTTGCATGAAATGGTGCCTCCCAAATGGCGGCGACGGGATTGGAATGAATTTCCACCGGAAAAATTATTGGAATTTATGCGGATGGTTCAGGCTATCATTGAAAACCGGCTGGAAGACATGCGCCGCAACATCGCAGAATATGCCGATTTCCTGGAAAAACAAAGGATCATTTGGTACCGTGAACGGCACCAATACCTGGAAGAGCAACTTCTTCTTGAGGCATATATCAGAGAGGTAGCTGGTTGGGAACGCCCGCGGGTCTTGTTGCACCGCAATGAGCTGCTCGCGATCATCCTTCAACAGTATGACCTATTCTGGGCACAATTTTTACAAGCCATGCTGTTAAGAAGGGACGGTATTCATCTGGTTCGGTTGGGAGGGTACCAACCCTTGCGGACCTTTAGAAAGGAAGCGGATGCTCTTTTTGAATCCTCATTGGATGCTTGCCGTTTGTCCATTCGGGAGCACTGTAAACGGTTCTGTGCAAATCCGGAACTATCTTTAGATGACCTCGACGTACGGCGACCATCAACGACGTGGACTTATATAGCCAGTGATAATCCATTTGCCTCGCAGCTGGAACTGCGGTTGGCCAATTCCGGGGAGATCGCTATGCAGACGGATTTGTTGACCATGCCTGTTCTATTCTTTAAGGGATTGTACAACCGGTTGCGGAAACGCTGATGCTATCAATGCAACCGGTTTTCCAACACCAACAAATCAATGGCCTGCTCCCTCCAATAGGTCAAGGTCTGTCTTGAAGTTGGAGCGGGAGACCAAATGTTTGATCCGAGGATGACATCCAAATCACCATCGTGATCGTAATCCACTGCTTCGCTGATCAACCATCGTCCCAATGCGGCGGCTTTGGCGCTAGTAAAGGGGGTAAATTGAAATGGTTGGGTACCCTGGTTTTCCAGGTAGATGATCGATTCTTCCGACAGTTCATCGTAGTCGGCGAAATAGGCCGTCACCAGCAGGTCAACATCTTTGTCCTGATCAAAATCCTCCGCAATGACCCGGGTAGCTCCATAAACTGGATAAAACCAGGCTTGTGAAAAGGAGTTGTTACCATCATTGGTGAATATCCGGATGCCGTGATAAGGCTTGAGTGAATAGGAATAGTCCGCATTGTCCCCGTTTGCCAGGACAATGTCCGGATCCTGATCCTGATCCATATCCACCAATTCGATCCAACTGGATCCATAGACACTCGGCAGCCGGATGACCTGGCGGGATGAAAATTCCAGATTACCCAGATTGGAGAGTATGTAAACCCCTTCATTTCCCTGGCTGGCCAGGACAACCAAATCCGGCTGGTCATCCTGGTCCATATTACGGACAAGAATTCGTATGATGCCCGGGACTTCCAGCAGGATTCGTTTCTGATATTTTCCGGAATCATCCTTTGCCACCAAAGCGAGGTCACCGGTTTTATTGCCAAACTCTGCCAATAGGATTTCATCCTCACCGTCACCGTTAAGATCTGCAAATACGGTATAAACCGGGCGATGCAGGTCGCCAATTACCACGCTGGTCAGGCTATCGATACGTCGGGTTAGGCTCCCCCTGGGGATCTCTGAAGGGAGAATAGGTCCCATTTCGGTGCACCAGGTCGTATCGCCGATCTCCCGGTAATCGGCAATTGTATAGGATCGTTTTTCGATGAACGTAAATTGATTGGGATTCTTAAAGGAATAGATCTGTCCGCGAACAAATCCAATAAAAGTATCGTCTGTTTTCGGGTCGTATTTGATCATGGATACGAAGGATTCCGGTAATTGATCCAGTCGAACCGGGTGAATAGCAAATTGATGCAAAGGTTGATTCCGGTGGAACCGATTGGTATCAAGGGAAAAAGAGTCCGGAGCATGGCTAACTACAAAGTGAGCAATCGAGTCCCATTGATCCGGTCGAACCACCGGTTGTGTGGGATAGGCCCCTGAAACCTGAGTATAGAACGTCTCTTCCATATCGAGCCCGGCATAGGGATTGTAATTGTTAACGATTAAACCCATGCGGGCAGCCATTTCGGGCAAGACCCTTTTTTGCCAGATGGGGGCAGGCAGATCCTGGGGAGAGGGAGTCATATGACAGGAGCTGCAGTATTGATGAAATAGTTCTTCCCCACTGGAGACTTCATTCCGGTCGGGCTTACAGCCATCCCAGAAAAACAGGATCGCGATGCCGGAAATCAAAATAGTTCGGTGAGAAAAGGATCTCAGATATTCCGGATAACCGATTCCTGCTACCACAATGACAATTTTCTGCTAAGTTGAAACTTTCTGCCAAATCCCAATAATTAATAAGTCCGTCGCTTGCTAAGGATAGGTTGGCAAAATCGTATCCTATAAGTTGTCAGATCCTATTAATTGTGATAGGCGGCATTGTGAACCAGCATTTCGCCACAAGTCGCGCATGCAATCGCCGAGCCAGCACCTCCTTCACAACCATTTGAACAGGTGTAATGCCAAACGCCGGCGGAATTTTGGGGAGGATCCTGAGTGGTCGTTTGAGGCGTAGCTGCCGCAGGAGTGGCGTGGTAAGCCTGATTGTGCATATAGGTCGATCCGCAAACCGGGCAGGTTCCTTCGGAAGCTCCGCCACTGCCTTCACAATTGTTCGGACAGATGTAGTGGGATACATTCGGATTTACGGTCGCCGAGGGTGGTATCTGATTGTTGGGTGCAGGATTGGCCAGGCTGGCGTTTTGATCCAGGAGGGATTGTTTGGCAGCTTCACGGACATCCCGGTCTTGATTGCTGGGACCACAAGCGATGACTAATATTCCCATAACGAAAGCAATGGAGAAAAACTTCATATTCATTTTAAGTTTAATGTTAAATGTAAGCCAGGATCTCAGTGCTGGTGAAGATTTCCAGAAAATGGAAACCTTTAGGCGGTAAGATATCAAATCATTGCAATAACTGTTTATTTGGCCTTTTAATTGTGTGGTAACGATGCTTTCAATTAATTCCCGGTCAATGCCTCTCTGATTTGGGAAAGTGGCCACAGACACAGCGCTTTATCCGAATACTGCCCTTCCAGTTCGGTACAGCCTTCGATCAATGTCTCGACAGGAGGGCCCAGGTTGAAAGGATCTTTCTGAAAATTGATGGGCCGCCAGCCTCCATCGGGCATTTCCCGGTAAGCTCGTTCCCCTGCAAAGGAAGTCATCAGTAACCAGGTTGATCCTGAACGGACAAAGTTTCGGAGGGCTGCACGGATATTATTTTCACTAAAGTGTACCAGGCAATCCCGGCACAGGATGAGGTCCACTCTGGGAAGGTGGTCACGGGTTAGATCACCAACTTCAAATCTAATGTTAGGTTGTGCATAATGCATTAGATTCTGTTCGATAATGCCGGCAACAATGTCGATGCCGGTATAGTCGAATGACCGTAGATCCAGCTTTTGTGCCCAGCTCAAATC
>JAGQXC010000573.1 GCA_020436785.1 Saprospiraceae bacterium
CCGGATATCAGTTCCGACCACATCACGTTTGTCTACGCCAATGATATCTGGATTGCCAATCGGGATGGAAGCGACGTCCGAAGATTGACTTCATTCTCGGGCCAGGAGTTGCATCCTCGTTTTTCACCCGACGGCAGTCAGATTGCATTCACCGGGGAATACGATGGCAATAAGGATGTCTATGTCGTTCCCATCATGGGAGGAGAACCGCGGCGACTTATCTGGCATCCTTCTGCGGACCTGGTTCGGGGCTGGACGCCGGATGGAAAACGCATTCTGTTCGCTTCTTCGAGGGATGGCGTGCCCTATCCGACCAATAAATTTTATACGGTAGACCTGAATGGTGATTTCCCGCAGACCTTGCCGCTGGCTCGTGCCGAAGAGGGCGATTTCAACCAGGACGGTAACCGGATTGTTTTCCGAAAAATTGAGGGTTGGGAAACCGAATTCCGCAATTATAAGGGAGGGCAAAATCTGCCCCTGTTCATCGCTAACCTGGATGGCAAATCCGTTGAATCATTACCCAATGACAATACGACCGACCGCAACCCGGTGTGGATAGGTGAAACAGTCTATTTTCTATCGGACCGGGATCATGCTGCCAACGTATGGGCCTATCGGTCCGACAACCGGTCGCTCACTCAGCGTACCCACTTCAAAGAATACGATTGCAAAAATCTGAGTGCCGGTGCCGGGATGTTGATCTTCGAAAATGGTGGAGACTTGTACACCCTCAATCCGGTCAGCGACCAGGAGCCCCTCAAACTTCAGATCAATGTCGAAGGTGATTTTCCCTGGGTCCGTCCACATTGGAAGGATGTTGCCAGTGAAATCCAGAGCGCCGATCTTTCGGCTACCGGCAAACGGGCCATTTTTTCAGCACGGGGAGATTTGTTTACCGTACCGGCAGAAAATGGGCCCATCCGCAATCTCACCAATAGTCCCGGTGTAGCAGACCGGGAACCATCATGGTCTCCGGATGGAAAGTGGATTGCCTGGTTTAATGACGAAGAGGGTGAATACCAACTTTACCTGATGGATCAATTTGGTGCGGATAAGCGTAAGATCACTCTGCCAAGTCCTACTTTCTATTATACCCCGGCCTGGTCACCGGATAGCAAATTCCTGAGTTTTGCGGATGCCAACCGAACTTTGTGGGTAACGGATGTAGGGGCAGGCACGACAACTCGAATCGACGATGAAGGATTTGCCCATCCTGTACGTACCATCTATCCGGAGTGGTCACCGGACAGCAAATGGATTGCCTACACCAAACGACTGACCAGCGAATACAATGCGATATTCATTTATTCCCTGGATCAAAAAAAATCCTTCCAGATTACGGATGGGATGGCGGATTGTACCAGTCCGGCCTGGGACATTGGTGGCAAATACCTGTATCTGCTTGCCAGCACCAATTACGCACTAAACGTTGGATGGCTTGATATGTCTTCGATCGAGCGCACCATCCGTAACGGGGTCTATGTGGTGGTATTGAACAATGAATTTCCTTCTCCACTTGCTGCCAAAAGCGATGACGAATCAACCGGGGAGCAAGAATCAAAAAAAGACACTTCCAAAACCGTTCGTATTGATTTTGACCGGATTGGAGAACGCATCCTGGCATTGGATATTCCGGTAAGGGCCTACCAGGCCGTCATTGCCGGTCCTGAAAATAAATTTTTCCTGCTTCGGCAAGATGAGTATGCCGCAGGACTGGCATTGGAACTGTATGATCTGAAAGAAAAGAAACTGGAAGCCTGGCAAGACAAGGTGAATAACATCTATGTCTCGGGAGACCACCAAAAGATAATGATTCAGGGCTCTGGCAGTTATGCCATCGTGGATGCCGGATCCAAACCTTCTCCGGGTCAAGGTTCACTTTCAACCAGGGGAATGGAAATGTGGATTGACCCGGTCAGCGAATGGGAACAGATGTTCCATGAAGCCTGGCGTTTTCAGCGTGATTATTTTTACGTCCGTAATGTCCACGGACTGGACCTGGACTGGGTGTACAAAGCCTATGCGCCTCTGGTGAAATACGCCAGACACCGTAGTGATCTGACCTATTTGCTGGATATCCTGGGAGGTGAAACCTCGGTGGGTCACTCTTTTACCGGTGGAGGGGCTTATCCATCCATCGACCGGGTGCCCATCGGTATGCTGGGCGCTGATTTTGAGGTGAGCGATGACCGTTACCGCATCCGGAAGATCTATACCGGTGAACATTGGAATCCCGGCATCAAGTCACCATTATCCGGTCCGGGAATCGATGCCCGTACCGGAGATTACCTCATTGAGGTAAACGGTCAGAACATCTCGGCCGATCGTAATTTGTACAGCTATTTTGATTTTACCGCCGGGAAACAGATCCGTCTCCTACTTAATGACCGGCCTACCCGGGATGGGGCGCGGTTGGTGACGGTCACTCCGGTGTCCAGCGAATACCAGCTACGCCAGATCGACTGGGTGGAGTCGAACCGGCGCAAAGTTGATGCATGGAGCAATCATCAACTGGCCTATGTCTGGTTGCCGAACACCGGGGACCAGGGGTACAACAACTTTAACCGATATTATTTCGCCCAAAAAGACCGGTCAGGGGCGATCATCGATGACCGGTTCAATCAGGGTGGATATGCTGCCGATTACATCGTCGATCTCTTGGCCCGGCCACTAATGGGCTATTTCAGCAACCCCATCGGAGAAAAACAACCTTTTACCAGTCCCGGTGCCGGTATCTGGGGGCCCAAGATCATGTTGATCAATGAAATGGCGGGTTCCGGTGGCGATTATCTGCCCTATATGTTTAAAAAACGACAAGTCGGGACGCTGGTAGGAACCCGGACCTGGGGTGGCCTGGTTGGTATTTGGGACGTCCCTAACCTGATTGATGGCGGGTATATCACGGCTCCACGGGGAGGATTCTTCAATACCGAAGGTGAATGGGATGTGGAAAACAAGGGCATTGCCCCAAATGTGGAAGTCGTGGAAGATGCCTTCACCGGGGAGGATGTCCAACTGAAACGGGCTGTGGAGATCGGCCTTGAACAACTCAAAGCGCAACCGTTGCATTTATTGCCCCAGCCGGCGGATCCGGTGCGGGTAAGTCGTCCGGTAAAGAATAAATAACCGAACCAACAGTCAGCAACCGAATACTTTCAGATAGTCCGTATATTAATCCAGAGAAAGAAAAAAATGAAGAAACGGACCTTTTTGAAAAGCCTGGCCGGCAGTACATTATTTTCGACTTCCCTGTACCGCACGCTCGAACCTTACCTACTGGGGATGGATCAAATGACACCGCAGGAAGCTGCGGAAAATGAAGAATTTTGGCTGGCGGTACGACGTACCTATCGCTTGAAGCCCGATTACATCAACCTGGAAAACGGTTATTATTGCCTGATGCCGCAAGACATCGAATCCCGCTACATGGATCATTTGCGCAACATGAACTACCAGGCTTCCTATTACATGCGGACCGTCCAGTGGGACAATAAAAAAGCAGTGGCTGACCGGCTTGCTGCACTGATCGGTGCTGATCCCGGAGAAGTGATTGTCACCCGGAATACCACCGAATCACTGGATACCGTCATTGCCGGCAAACACTGGCAATCCGGCGACGAAGCCATTATGGCCGAACAGGATTACGGGGCGATGGTAAATCAATTCCGGTTGATGGCTGACCGGTACGGGATGGTTAACAAAATTCTCTCCGTACCCAATCATCCCAAAGACGACGGTGAAATCGTGAATTTATATGCTTCGGCCATTACGCCCAAAACTAAATTGTTGATGGTGTGCCATATGGTCAACATAACCGGACAGATCCTGCCCATCCGGAAGATCTGCGATATGGCTCATAGCAAAGGCGTAGAAGTCATGGTGGATGGGGCCCATATGATTGGCCATGTGGATTTTAATATCAAAGACCTGGACTGCGATTATTATGGAAGCAGTCTCCACAAATGGCTGAGTTGTCCGTTAGGAACCGGTTTACTCTATGTTCGGAAAGATAAAATTTCCGGTTTATGGCCCATTTACGGTGACTATGGCCCGGCTGCGACCGACATCGCACGGCTCAATCACACCGGCACCCACCCTTGCCATTCGGATCTGGCCATCAACGATGCGATAGATTATTACCACATGATCGGCCCACAGCGCAAGGAAGCGCGCATGCGTTATTTGCAGCAATACTGGACAAGCCAGGTGCGTGACTTGACCAATGTGGTAGTGAATACGCCCAGGGATCCGGTTCGCTCATGCGGCATCGCAAATGCTGGAGTGACGACCATGACCCCGCAGGAAATGGCCGATACATTACTGAAAAAATACCGGATCTGGACCGTGGCCATCGATGGCCAGGATGTCCACGGTTGCCGGATTTGCCCGAATGTTTATACCACCAGAGACGAACTGGATGTGTTGGTGCAGGCCATTAGGGAAATGAGTGGAAATTGAATCCTTCAGCCACTTGAGATATTCAGGATACCTGGCATGATATGTTGTCCTTCGCGTTATTCAAGAAATATTATTCTTGTTTGGCATACAATATCCATATCAAATAAGGCGTTGCTATTGCAAGAATCAACATTTTAACTTATCTTCCCATACTATCTGTTTTCCTTACGCATCATTATTGTTCCAATCTCAAATCCGTTGACTATGAAAAACTTTATGTCTAAACGAGCGCCTGTCGAAACGATTACCGGGCTCCCTGCCGATTCTGTAAGTAAATACATGGCCACCGATCTGATTACCTTTAAACCGGAAACGGACATCATGGAGGCGATCGAAACCCTGTTGGAAAAAAGAATCACCGGCGCCCCCGTACTTAATGACAAACGTGAAGTTGTTGGAATGATTGATGACAAAGACTGCCTGCACATCCTGGTAGATAGTGTCTACCACAATCAACCTGTCCACAAACATACCGTTGGCGACTACATGACCGATGTATTGAAAAAAATAACCGACGAAGCAGACATCGTCGATGCTGCCAATATCTTCCTGAGTACCAAATACAAACGATTGATTGTCACCGACAAATCAGGAAAGCTGAAAGGCCAGATCAGCCGCCGTGACATCCTAAGAGCGATCAAAGATCTGGATGGTTCAACCTGGTTTGATAAGAGCAGGTAATCGGAAGAGGAGAAGGAACAAAGGAAGAAGGAAGACCGCCACTAATGATTACATCCACGATTATCGGTACGAGAATGGGGTACGAGGTATGGGGTATGGGGTATGAGGTAGCGGGGTGCGAGGTACTCCACCCGTTGCTAGTCATTGTGTCATCCTGAACAGGTCCGCGTAGTGGACCGTAAGTGAAGGATCTTTACCATGATGGATCAGGGCATTCCGGTGAATGGAGAGGTTGTTGGGGCAAAGAGCCACCTTCGATTTTCCAGCAGGAGGTAACCGGGCATCATTCCCTTCACCAGTTAACTTTTCGGTCGCGGCGGGTAATGAGGTATGAGGTTGCGGGGCATGGGGTGCGAGGTATTCTGCCCATTGCTAGTCATTATGTCATCCTGAACAGGTCCGCGCAGCGAACCGTCCGTGAAGGATCTTTACCATGATGGATCAGGGCATTCCGGTGAATGGAGAGGTTGTTGGGGCAAAGAGCCACCTTCGATTTTCCAGCAGGAGGTAACCG
>JAGQXC010000574.1 GCA_020436785.1 Saprospiraceae bacterium
CTGCCTGGATGATTTTCATTGGTTGAAAAATTTTACAACGGTCAAAGATATTGAAATTTATGGCCGATTAATGTCTGGACGGTTACAAACCCGACCCCCGGAAGTAAATGCGGGACATTCGAACCCGGTGCTTAGACGAAGGAAGGCAGACATTGCGTAACTTCCGGCCTGAAATTCTGATTACATCCAAAGAAAAGTTTTCGAATCATCTAATCATAAGGCCATGTTCCGATATTTCTGGTTGCTTATTTTGCTTGCCGCTTGCAAAGGAGAGGCATCCCTGAAACCGTCCAACGCGATTGAGCGATTTCAAAAGACGTTTGCTCCGGATCACCGGACGGACTGGTTCGATCTCAACATGGAACAACAAGGCGGTACTTATGTGCTCACCGGAGTGACGACGCTTCCGGAAGCAAAGGATTCATTGATCCGGTATTTACAGGCACAAGGTGAAGTCGTTGACCGGGTCCGGGTCCTTCCGGATTCTACCGTGTTGCCAAACCGGTTTGGTGTCGTCAATGTATCGGTCGCCAACATCCGCAGTAAACCAGGACATTCCCAGGAATTGGCCACACAGGCTCTGTTGGGAACCCCATTGCAGGTATTGACAAAAGAAGAGAACTGGTATCTGGTACGGACTCCTGACCGGTACCTGGGATACCTGGAATCCGGCGCATTCACTCCGATGCAAATCATTGATTTTGAGCAGTGGAAAAATAATTCACAGGTGGTTTATACAGCAGACATGGGTATGATCTATCAGGAACCCGACCTCTCCGCAACTCCGGTCTCCGACATCGTGGCGGGGTGTATCCTGCAAAAAGGTTTGGTCAAATCCGGCTTCCAGGAGGTGGGATTTCCCGACGGACGTTCTGGTTATTTACCGGAAGGGACCTATACGGACTTTCAAACCTGGCTGGCTACCAGGGATCCCAGCGTCCCCAACATCATCCGGACGGCTCATCAGTTTCTGGGTCGTCCTTATCTGTGGGGAGGGACCTCCGGGAAGGGCATGGATTGCAGCGGATTTACCAAAATGGTGTTTTACCTGAACGGATTGTTATTACCCCGGGATGCTTCCCAGCAAGTGATGGTCGGTACACCGGTCAAAACGAAACAGCGACTGGAGGAATGCCAACCGGGTGATTTGTTGTTTTTTGGCTATCCCCCCGAAGGAAATCGCGGTGAACGGATTACCCATGTTGCGATCTACCTGGGAAATGGAAAATTTATTAATGCCGCAGAAGGACGGGTTCAAATTCAATCGCTGAAACAAGGAGATGCCGATTTTGCCGCTCAAAGGTTAGAAACATGGAGACAAACCCGCCGGATGCTTGATCATCCGGGGGAGGGGGACATTCCGTGGATTAAAAATGTCTACTGATCATTTTTTGTCACTTGCGGCTTCACGCTAATAACCCGATCACCAGGTAGAGACAGGCCGTTATCCCTCCGGCGATCAGCGCGTAGGGAGACTGGGTTCTGACGTGATCGATATGATCGGTGGCCGCGGCCATGCTCGAAAGGATGGTCGTATCCGAAATCGGTGAACAATGATCGCCAAACACTCCACCACCCATGACCGCAGCTACCGTCATCAATAATGGCGCGTCCATGGCCATGGCAATGGGTATGGCAATATGCATCATGATGCCGAAAGTCCCGAACGAAGTCCCTGTCGAAAACGCAATGAAACAGGAGATGATGAAAGCCAGAAAAGGTAAGAGCGATGGGCTGAGCCAACCCTTGGTCACATCGGCAATGTATAGACCGGTTTCCAGGTTTTTACAAACGTTGCCGATGGCGAAAGCAAAGAGCATCAGGAGAGCCAATGGCATCATTTCAGAGATTCCTTTCAGGATCATATCCACGGTTTCCTTCAGTGAAAACATCCGTTGTGCGGAATACAAGACGATGGAGATCATGATAGAGGTCAGTACTGAGACCAGCACCGATGTGGATCCGGAACCCTGACCGATGGCACGGGCAATGCGCGTGATGCCAGTTGCTTCGGGAAATTGTAGCAAAGCATCCTGCCAGCCGGTAAATGCAAGCATAAATGGCATCATGAAGACCATCACGCCAATGGGTATCAACATGTTGCGCATTCTCGGGGTAATGCCCGGTTTGACCTCCACGGCCGTAAGCTCTTCACTGACCATGGGCTGAGCACCGGGATTGAGCAATTCGCCGGTCGTCTGAACCCTGACTTCGGCTTTTTTCATCGGACCCAAATCTTTTCCCCGGAGGATGACAAAGAGGACAATCAGCAGAGCCAGGATGGGGTAGAAGTTAAACGCGATGGATTCAAACAGCGTCAGAAAAGGTTGGCTGATTCCTTCGGCAACCAGTAGACTCATAATGAAGGCCCCCCAGGCATTAAAGGGAAAGATGATGCAGGAAGGGGCTGAACTCGAGTCGGCAATAAAAGCGAGTTTCTCCCGGGATATTTTCAGCCGGTCAAACATGGGACGGTAGATGGTGCCTACCGTGAGGACTGAAATCGACGACTCCACAAAGATGATCAGGCCGGTTATCCAGGCCATCAATTGAACGAGGATCCTGTTCCGGCCCGGATTGGCAGCTGAAAGCCGCTCAATCCGGTGGGTAAGAAAATGGATGAAACCTTCGACGCCGCCCGATCGCTGAACGAAGACAATAAGGGCTCCGACCAATGCGGAGAAAAGAATGGTTCGTGTGGATCCTTTATCCTGAAATACATCCACCAACGCTTCGATCGTATCCAGACTGCCTTGCAGCGGATTGAATCCGGCCAGGATCAAATAACCAAGCCATATGCCAAACAGCAACGACACAAAGACCTGGCGGGTCCAGATGGCCAGACCGATGGCAACGACAGGCGGCAGCAGGGAGAGAATACCATAATCCATGCAAGGAAGCGTTTACGCGTAAATGTAAGCAATAGGTCCTGGATTTCCTTACGCACACAAATCACAGTCCTGAATTATCATATTACATAGATATTTTATATGTTTGAAAAAAATAACCGGTGAATTCTTGACTTACTAGTTGGCAATATGTATCTTAATTTATCTGAAAGAATGTATGCTGATCGCCATTATTAATCGACCAAATTGGACCGGGATTCGATACCCTCTGAAATGCATCCAGTTATCATATTAATGTAATATTTAATGTATTTAGCTTCCTTTTTGAAATACCTGGAGTTCGAAAAGCGCTACTCGCCACACACCATCATTTCGTACCAGAATGACATACAGCAATTTGAGGCTTTCCTTTCCATTCAATACAATTCGCAGGACTGGAAAGAGGTCAGCCCCGGCATGGTGCGTTCCTGGATGGTACAGCTGGCAGAATCCGGTATGGCCAACCGTTCCATCAACCGGAAGCTATCGGCCTTGCAGACGTTTGTCAAGTACTTGATGAAACGGAACTATCTGGATAAAAACCCGCTGCGTAAAGTGGTTTCGCCAAAGGTTGGAAAACGACTTCCTGCTTACATTCAGGAAGGGCAGATGAAAACCCTGCTGGATGAGGTCCAGTTTCCGGAAGATTTTACCGGTAGGCGAGACCGGCTGATTATTGAACTGCTCTACGGGACGGGGATGCGGAGGAGCGAATTGCTCGGACTGCAGGACCAGGACATTGATCTGGAGAAGTTGACCTTAAAAGTATTGGGTAAAGGAGCCAAGGAAAGGATCATTCCTTTTGGCGCTGAATTGAGACAGCAAATTGAGTTGTACCGTGATGCCCGGAATTCGCTGGAGCGCTTAGAGAGCAATTCCTTGCTCGTGACCGCAGACGGTAAACCGGTTTATCCTAAACTGATCTACAATGTGGTGCGAAAATACCTATCGGTGGTCAGTACCCTGGATAAGCGTAGTCCGCATGTACTGCGGCACAGCTTTGCCACGCACCTGGCCAATCAGGGCGCAGAGTTGAATGCCATCAAGGAATTGCTTGGTCATGCCAACCTGAGCGCCACGCAGATCTATACACATAATTCCATAGAGCAACTCCGGAAAGTTTATGAAGCTGCCCATCCGAAAAGTTAAGCGATAGCCGATGAATGTCAGTTGATGAGGACGAAAGAACCAACGATTGTACCAAAACTGGTTTGCCAACCCTGGCAGACGGTATTCTGCCCTGGCAGGAATCGTATCGGTCCATTATTTACTTATTAAATTAATTGTAGGGTTATGAAGATTCAAATCGAATCCGTGCACTTTGATGCCGACGTTAAGTTGACAGATTTTATTCAATCCAAATTGGATAAGCTGGACGTGTTTTTCGATCGCATTATAGACGGAAGGGTGATCCTTCGTCTGGAGCAAAATGGAAAAGTCCAGGATAAGATCGCTGAAGTGATCCTCCGGGTGCCTGGTGACGTCCTGGTCAGCAAGGGCACTCAGAAATCGTTCGAATCCGCTGTTGATGGAGCCGCCGAGTCCATGCGCCGGCAATTGATTAAACACAAAGAGCGAATTCGTGCTTCTCATTAGATAGCTACAGGTTAAAAACCCCGGATCCCGGTCTCCTCAGGCCGGGATTTTTTGTTGAAAAGGCATGAATGAGAACGTTTTTGGTCATTCAGCCGAGGGAGAGGGGCAAAACGGACCTTCTTAAGGGTGAAATTGTCCGGAAAAAGGAAGAAAAATATTTCATATTGTAAGAATAGTTCGTAAATTTGTCCGCACTTTTAAAAAGCCAGTTGGTGATGCAGTGTGGGAATCCTTAGCGGGGATTCTTTTTAATTTGAAAAAGGGGCAATTACGCGAAAGTTACGCGCTGAACAAGCCAGTGTAGCTCAGCTGGTAGAGCAGCTGATTTGTAATCAGCTGGTCGGGGGTTCGAGTCCCTCCACTGGCTCGGCTTTAGATTTAGTGTAGTATCCTGGGGGCGCGCCGGAGTGGGAGAGCCGGGCCAGACTGTAAATCTGGTGACTCTGTCTGAATAGGTTCGAATCCTATCACCCCCACCACTTCGTTTTTGCAGACGAAGAGCGTTAAATGCGGGCGTAGCTCAGTTGGTAGAGCATCAGCCTTCCAAGCTGAGGGTCGAGGGTTCGAGTCTCTTCGCCCGCTTTTTTTTCACCTGGTCATCGTAAGACATCCGGGTGATTTTGTCGTTCATTCAAAGGAAGAACGTCGCTTTTTTTGAAAAAGACAAGCTGATGGAGGCAGTTAACCGGAAGGCCAATCCGTTTTCCGGAGACCGCATCCAGGACGTGCCCTTGGGTATCTGTCCGCATCCATAAGAAGTTTGAGGCCAATGTAGCTCAGGGGTAGAGCACTTCCATGGTAAGGAAGGGGTCGGGGGTTCAATTCCCTTCATTGGCTCAAGTTTTTATAAACAGATTTATCAATTATCGAAATTAAAAACAAAATTCGATGGCAAAGGAAACCTTTGAACGTACGAAACCTCACATCAACGTAGGGACTATCGGACACGTTGACCATGGTAAAACCACCCTCACTTCGGCAATCACTTTCGTATTGTCACAGTCAGGTTTGGCAAAACGGATGGATTATGATTCCATCGATGCCGCACCGGAAGAAAAAGAAAGAGGTATCACCATCAATACGGCACACGTAGAATATGAAACCGCCAAGCGTCACTATGCACACGTTGACTGCCCCGGCCACGCCGACTATGTGAAGAACATGGTTACGGGTGCTGCGCAAATGGACGGCGCCATCCTCGTGGTAGCTGCTAC
>JAGQXC010000575.1 GCA_020436785.1 Saprospiraceae bacterium
GGGTTTGAAATCCGAATTATCACCAAGATCGCAGCGAAAACCTTTAAGCAATACTGGAATTATTTAAACAATCGTCCCATAAACCAAACAAAACATGCTTTGGCTGCTTAACCACTCAACGCGTTACTAATTACTAATTGACCTTGGATTTCTTAAATAAATAATTTTTTTGCCATGCTATTACGAATTTGCTATATTGCTTTTGCAATTGCTTGTTTTACAAAATCATACTCACAAGACAATCAATGCATTTGCTCGGTCGACACACTTGATGAGGTCTTTAAAGTAGTTCAATCAAATGCTCGATTTCCAGGTTGTGAAAATATTGAAAACCTAAGTGATCGAATAAAATGCTCGGATGACAATTTTAATAATTTTCTAACCACTCACCTGATCTATCCAAATGTAGCATTCATAAATCAAATACAAGGAATCGTTGTTGTTCGATTTGTTGTTGAAAAATCCGGTTGCATTTCAGATATAGAAATTGTTAGGGATATTGGGGCGGGATGTGGCGATGAAGCTGTTCGCGTATGTCATTTAATGAACCAAGAAGGCATTCAATGGATCTCGGCTGAACAAAGCGGCAGAAAAGTACGTCAACAATTAAACGTTCAAATTCGATTTGACATTAAAAATCCATATCCCATTGAAGGTGATACCATAATACAAGACACCTTAGATTGCCTAGAAATTGCTACCACTCAAATTTCGAATATTGAACAGGAATTCAATGAAATTAAAATTTTTCCGAATCCAGTTCTCAATCATCTCACTCTTAATTTTTTTTCAAAAAAGAACAAGCAAATTGAATTAAAATTATTTAATTCCTTTGGTCAGTTTCTTTATAGTGAACATATTTTTGCTATCAATGGTAATAATATGATAGAGTTAGAATTAAGGCCCCTTCCAAATGGGGTTTATTTACTCCAGGTATTAGACTCCAAGATGAATAACACGAAAGCCACTAAAGTGATTATTATTAATGGATTGTGATAATTGAAAGTGACTTAATATTTTGTTGATCAAGACTTAACGCGTTGAGTGGTTAAGCTGCCAAAGCATGTTTGGTTTTGTTTACAGGTCGGTTGTTTAAATAATTCCAGTATTTGCTTAAAAGTTTTGGCTGCAACTTTCGTAATGATCCTGATTTCAAAACCGTCAAATCTTTTGGCATAATTCTGCCTGATGGCATATTCATCACAATATTGAGAAAAGGCCACTTCTATTGTTTTAAGCTTTAATTTAAGGATTGGATTGTAAGCTTGATAGTCCTTTTGATTTCTTCGATAAGGTACATGACCTGTAAGTCCTGTCTCTTCGAATAATCGTAATTGTGTGGAGTATTCAATATGTGCTCGATCTCCCAATAATTCCCGTCGATAATGATGCTCATCGTCCATGGATGTCTCTTTTAAAAAAGCATTGTCGTGGACGTTTGCAGACGGTGACTAAAAGATCTCTATATACACCTGATTCTGTGGTAATTAAATGGATTTTATAGCCAATAAAGTAATCTTATTAGTGCGCCAAATCATAGCGGTGTTCGATGACGGGTTTATCGAACGCTTTGGAAGGTTTCTCTTCCGTCAGCCGGAAGCCAAATCGCCGGTATAAGGCTGCAGCCGTTGGCAGTTCATGCGTTGTCCACAAATAAGCGCCTGTGAAATTACATTCTTTCAGAAATTGCATGAATAATTCCATCATCCGTTTGCCCAGACCAATCCCCCGGTAATTTGAGTCAATAACAAAAAACCGCAGTTGAGCTACTGTGCCCCGATCAGCCAAGGCCAGATAGCCAACCTGGTGCCCCAAATGTTCTGCAATCCAGATTCGATTGGTTTTTGGATCGTATTGATGATAAAATTCAGCGATACCCTGAGCAACGTAAGCCTCAAAGGTCGTCCCGTATTGATATTCTTCCCGGTAGACTTCACCATGTAATTGGATTAGGTTGATAAGGTCTCCTGGATTCAATTGTGTCCGGATTTGAATTTCATCCAGTTGCGGTTTTGGTGGATATTCTCCGAACCGGTTGAGTTGCCTGGAAAGCTTTCGCATGCTATGAATCATGTCCCGTCGTGCCTCATTTCCCAACGGGTCCAGCAATCGTTGTATCTGCCCATTGGAAGCCTCGTTGATCGCCAGGAAAGCTTGCTCTCCGCTGGGAGTCAGTTGGAGTACCCAGGATCGGGCGTCCTGTGGATTGCGGACCTTCCTGAGGAGTTTCCGGCGTACAAACCCCGTCAGAATACGGCTGACAAATCCTTTATCCATTTGCAGCATCTCACCCAATTCTTTTGGTGTAACCGGTTGAGCCCGATGCAATTCAAATAAAATCCGGCCTTCCGCCAGGGAGAAAGGACTATTCAGGATGTGCCGGTCAAGCAAACCTAAAACCTGGGTATAACTTCGGTTGAAAGCCCTGAATTCATCAATGATCGCATCCATAAGGTCGCTTTTTGACTTAAAGAAAACCTATTTAGTTGACATAATCAACTAAATTTAAGCGTTACCAAACAGAACTATTCTGCGGTTGAGTTTGAACTCAACTAAAGGCGGAGTTCTCATTTTCCAAAATATCACCGGGTCAGTCCGGCCCTTGCCGTTGAATCCATTATCTTACTTTCGATTAACCAGAATTGAAGTCAATGGATTTGAAATCCTATTTAACGTTCAGGTATCAGGAAGCCTATGACGAATCCCCCTGGTACGGCACCGCAGTTCGCCAAATCATTGCCCAACTAACTCCTCCCATTCTTACGGTGCCGCTGCCCGGCAGTAAAAAACAACTAGGCCAGATTGTGTTGCACATGTTGGCATGGAGGCAATATGCACTGGCTCACCTGCGCGGGGAAAATGATTACCGTCTGGAAGTAAATAGTCCGGAGGACTGGCCTGAAGCGACAATCTGGAATAATGAAAGTGTGCTGGCTTTACGCGATCGTCTGGATCAAAATCAAAAAGATTTATTACAAGCCATCCATGAATTTCCGCTGGTAAAAATGGGAACCACCGTACCCGGCAAATCGTATACGTACGCCCAATTAATGGAAGGTGTTTATACCCACGACATCTACCATGCCGGCCAGTTACAATTAGGTTGGCGACTTCTTAAGGAAAATGGTTTAATATGAAAACCAGGTCCCTGCGTAAAAACCGTTTTGCATCTATTTTGCTCTGGTCGGTGATCGCTGCTGCCTTCATTGGGCCGGGTACCATCACGACGGCCGGCAAAGCCGGAGCCACCTATGGCACTGCGCTTATCTGGGCACTGGTCTTTTCCACACTGGCCACCATCGTATTGCAAGAGGGAGTTGCCCGAATCTATCTGGCCACCGGCCGGCCATTGGGAACCATCCTGGCGGAACGCTATTCCACTTCCGGACGACAATGGATACCCATGTTTTTATTCATCAGTTTGTTTACTGGTTGTGCTGCCTATGAAGCCGGAAACATCCTCGGTGCAATTGCCGGTTTGGACCTGATGGCTTCCCTGCCCACCTGGTTCTGGGTCGTGGCACTTTCGACAACCGCCGGACTCTTGCTCTGGAATGGTAACATCCGCCTAATAACCAGGGTGCTTGGCGGCATGGTCGCATTGATGGGGATAGCATTTTTATTGGCTTCCATAAAAGTCGATCTCTCCTGGAAATCTTTAATGCACGGAGCCTTGATTCCCGAACTTCCGGCAGGCAGTGCCTTGCTGGTGGTTGCCTTAATCGGTACGACGATCGTACCGTACAATTTGTTCCTGGGGAGTCGGCTCGGTGCCAATCAGTCCTTACAGGAGATGCGCTGGGGTCTTGGCATTGCCATTATCCTGGGAGGAATCATCTCCATTGCCGTGCTTATCGTTGGATCCTCGATAGACGAGTCCTTTTCCTTTGCAGCCCTGGCCAACAAACTATCGGGAGATGAATTGCTCTGGACCAAATGGCTGTTTGGATTGGGTCTGGCAGGTGCCGGGCTAAGTTCCGCGATAACTGCTCCCTTAGCCACGGCGATCGCCGGCAGAACGCTTTTTCCTGATAAACCGCAGTGGCAGGAAAACGGAACGCTCTTCCGGGCGAGCTGGATGACTGTATTAAGTATTGGATTTCTGTTTGGAATCCTGGATGTAAAGCCGGTACCTGCCATCATTCTGGCCCAGGCACTGAATGGCATTTTATTGCCGGTGGTTACCATTTTCCTTTTTTTCGCGGTCAGTGATCCCAGAATAATAAAAGGTGAATTTGCCAACAGCGGCCTACACAACATTCTATTTATTATCATCACCCTGGTAACCACATTTCTGGGCTACTATCAAATTCTGGGGGCTCTGGATCAAACCGGATGGGTGGGTAAACTGGAATCCTGGCGATTTGGATTGGCAAGCGGGTTAAGCTTTGTCTCGGTTGGTGCCATCTTACTGCTCTGGCTGCGCAAACAATTACAGCGCTAGGAATTGAAGGAGCCTGCCGTGTGGATCAATCATACCATTTGGTGATCAGGAAAAAAAGGATCACCAAAAGGATAAAAAAGACCAGAATCAAGGTATACCAACTGCTCCAACTACGGAACAACGGTGGTTTTTCATTTAATGTCTTGTCTTCCATGGCACTCATGGATTTAAAGGTAAGCCATCTTGAATCGAAAATGAACTATTTTCCAATTCAAAACCAAATAACTCTCCAATCGAATGCGATTAACGTCTGATGTAAAAAAATACCTGGACCGCAGCGTGCTTTGCTGGTTAGCCACCATTTCTCCCGACGGGAGCCCAAATGTGTCCCCAAAAGA
>JAGQXC010000576.1 GCA_020436785.1 Saprospiraceae bacterium
GGTGCTGCATGCGCCCAATGAAGCGGCAGTGATTGATGAATTTAAAGAAGCCGCGATGAAGATCGTTGCCCGGGAGCAAGCGGTGTACCGGGAACTGCCGGAATATGATTATAGCACCTATACCTTCATTTGTTGTTACATGCCCCAGGCTAGCGGTGATGGCATGGAACACCGGAATTCCACTTTTATCAGCGGAAATTTTACACTGGACAGTACCGGTCTTAAGCGGGCCTATGGTACGGTGGCACATGAGTTTTTTCATTGCTGGAATGTGGAACGCATCCGGCCGAAGATGTTGGAGCCATTTGATTTCGAACGGGCCAATATGTCCGGTGAGTTATGGTTTGCGGAAGGGTTCACCAGCTATTACACCGATCTCACCCTTTGCCGTGCCGGTTTGCTCCCTAAAAGTGATTATGTGAGCAACATCAGTGGCGGACTGAACTACGTGATCAACCAGCCCGGCAGGCAGTTCCGTAACCCGATTGGTATGAGCCAGTTTGCTCCATTTGCCGATGCCGCCACCTCAATCGATCCGGTCAATTTCGGCAATACGTTCATTTCCTATTACACCTATGGCAAAGTACTGGGGCTGGCGTTGGACCTCTCTTTGAGAAATGCCGGGGACCAGCGCTCCCTGGATGGTTTTATGGCCCTGATGTGGCAGCGATTTGGCAAACCCGAGATATCGTATAATGTGGCCGACATCGAAGCCACCCTGGCCGATTATGCCGGATACGAATTTGCAGCCAGCTTTTTTGATCATTACATCTACCACAGTGAAATTCCAAATTATCAGGCCCTCTTACAATCGGTCGGCATCCGGCTGACCAAAGCGCATCCTGGCCAAGCGTACTGGGGCGCTTCCGTCCAGAACGTTGGAGACCAGCTTGAAATTTCCGGTTATACCACCATCGGGACACCGGCCTATGAGGCCGGCCTGGAATCCGGAGATCGGATTTTGTCGATCGAAGGTCAATCCATTCCTGACGTGGAAGCATTGGAGAATCGCATTGCCTCCTACCATCCCGGGGACAATGTTCGTGTACAGATCCGGCGTCACGGTAATACAATGATGAAAACCGTTCATCTGGAGGAAAATCCCCAATTACAAACTCAATTGGAATCCCCGGGCGTGATGTCCGCAACCACGCTGGAAATGCAAAACACCTGGCTTAATCCCAATAAATAGCAAGGTTTCTTGTTTCGGCTTAAGCTAGCAAGTATAAAAAATCTTGCATGGTGTGGCCACCTGTTCTTATTGAAAGTAGGTCTGGGATCGCTACGGTATTTTTAATAAGAAATGGTCCAGCGTATGCCTGGCAACCGCCCGTCCCTGCCTTTTTCCTTCTTCCGTGGCAAAACGAAAGTGAAATCCGTTAAATATGCGGGAATCGGCACAATCATTAGCAGCCTGGTCCAAATCCTCGTACGTACGCTCCGGATATCCGGGTAAAGCGGTAGTAGACCGCATGGTGAAATGAACCCGCGCGGTGCCCAGGACACGACTCACGATCTCGGCACCGGCTGCCCCAACCGCGGCATGGGCTGACGGATACTCCGGCCAAGGTGGCGTTACCATCTCCGGTTCCCAGTTTTTTTGTTCTTCCGTATCCGGATTACCATCTTCCCCGCCATGATGGATGGCTGTGTAAGGCCTCCATGTATCATAGATGTATTTGCTGTCAAAAGAAGCCAGATACAGGTCATACAGGTTCATATTGAGCAGGGCAAACAAACGGTTGGCCTCTACTTCTTTCAGCCCTTGCTGACGCGCTACCAGGCGACCGATCCGGTTCCAGCCGTGTTCGCCAAACTCAGCCCACCAATGGGCAATCGATGTTTGGTCGGCACTGCGCACCTGACTATTTTTCGATCCATAAGCCTTGACCTCCCGAAAGGACGCTGCATAGGCGCTGGAAGTGAGTTTGGGCGGTGGCGGGGAACGAAACTGGCTGACGGAATCCAGTGTAAACGGGCGGGCCACCGTAAAATCGGGTTTCCACACGTAATCAAAACCGGGCGTGTACTGGTAATCGCCGGGTTTGGTCATGGGTGTATAATCGCCGTTTTTCTCGTGACCGTCATGATCGCGAAAGGCCAGATATTTCTGGGCCACCTGTCTTCCCAATGTTTCGCCGCGCTCTTTGGCCGGTCCCGCCGGGATATCCATTTGCCACTGCTCACA
>JAGQXC010000577.1 GCA_020436785.1 Saprospiraceae bacterium
AGCCAAATTCTTCGTAGATGGTGCCATAGGCACGGATCACCTCTTTATTGAAATCCGACAACAACGGAAAGTTGTAATTCTGAGACCGTTTAAATGCCGCAAGGGTCTGTGGGGAGTCCACCGAGATGGCCAGAATCCGGGTATTTAAATTTTCATACCAGCCCAGTTCGTCCCGCATGGAACACAACTCCGCAGTACACACACCGGTGAAAGCCAACGGGAAAAACAGGATCAGTACCGGTTGTCCTTTGCAATCGTTGAGGCTGATGGGTTTTTTTTCGTCCGAATATAAGGTGAATTGCGGAGCGACTTCGCCTACGAGTGGTGCCATGGTTTATCGATTTAGTCGGCAAAAATAGAAAAAGTTCGAAAACGTCGGTAAATGTGACTTACCCCCGCTCCATCACGCACATTCCTAATCATCCGAACTGGTATATTTATCGGATGAACTGGACGACCGGTGAAAAGCGTGCCTATCTGGAACTGCACCTGGCAGTGATCCTGTTTGGCTTTACGGCCATTCTGGGAGACCTCATCACGCTCCCATCGTTGACGTTGGTGTGGTGGCGGGTCTTTTTGGCTTCGATCAGTTTGTACCTGATCATCCGCCCGCGCAGGACCCTGCAAAAGCTTTCGCGGCAGGCGATGTGGCGATTTATCGGTATCGGCGGACTCGCCGGCCTGCACTGGATTGCCTTTTTCGGATCGGTCAAATTGTCCAATGCCTCCATTACCCTCATCACGCTGGCGAGTGGAGCTTTATTTGCCTCCATGCTGGAACCTTGGTTTTTCCGCAAGAAGGTATCAGGCATGGAAGTTTTGTTGGGAATGATGGTCATACCGGGCATGTACCTGGTCGCATCCAGCGTGGATTTCAGCATGTGGGCCGGGATTGCAGCCGGATTGATGGCCTCCCTCCTGGCCGTGACCTTCTCGATCCTGAACAAAAATTATATCCGGGACAGCGACGCCTTGACCATTACTTTCCTGGAAATGAGCGGTGCCTGGTTACTTGTCAGCATCCTGCTTCCATTCGTCCAGTACTTCGCTCCATCACCGCTGCCTTTTTGGCCTCAAAACCTGGATTGGGTCTATCTACTGATTCTGGCCCTCGTATGCACCACCCTTGGCTATGCCCTATCGTTGAACGCTTTGAACCATCTCAGCGCTTTCACCACCAGCCTCGCTTTAAACATGGAACCGGTCTACGGCATGATCCTGGCCTGGCTTATCCTGCATGAGAACAAGGAACTCAATACGACGTTTTATCTGGGAGTGCTGGTTATTCTGATAGCGATATTCAGCCACCCCTTTTTAAAAAAACGATTGCGCAAACAACCTGTACCATGATCGATTACCATGCCATCCAGGATTATTGTACCGAACATTCAAGTCCTCAAAAATCCCTGCTTGCAGCATTGCAGCGGGAGACCTACCTGAAGACGGTCTATCCGCAAATGTTGTCCGGCCACCTGCAGGGACAACTCCTGCAATGGATCTGCGCCTGGATCCGGCCAAAACGCGCCCTGGAAATCGGCACCTTTACCGGTTATTCAGCCATTTGTATCGGCATGCAATTGCCTGAGGGTGGTTGCCTCGATACCCTGGAGGCCAACCCGGAATACCGGCACATCTCCGATAAATACATTCAACGAGCGGGTTTGGAATCGAAAATCAACTGCCACCACGGAGATGCTCTGGAATTACTGAACGAGCTGACCGGACCGTACGACTTGGCCTTTCTCGATGCCAACAAACGGGAATACGCGGCCTATTATGAAGCAGTATTACCCAAGATGACTCCGGGAGGCGTGATCCTGGCCGACAATTTGTTGTGGTCCGGCAAAGTGATTGAGGAAACCGACGATCCGGACGCCCTGGCGCTCAGGGCCTTCGCGGAGAATCTGAAAAAGGATGAGCGGGTGGATACGTTACTCTTGCCCGTACGTGACGGGCTATTGCTTATCCGGGTTTTGGAGGTTAAAGGTTGAATGGATGGAAGTTACATTTAACACTCAACATTCAACACTCAACAATCCCCATAAGGGTCTCTATCTCCATATTCCCTTTTGCAAGCAGAAGTGCCACTACTGCAACTTCCACTTCAGCACCTCTCGTCGCCTGCAACCTCAGATGGTAGATGCGCTGATCCGTGAGTTGGAACTGCAAGAGGATTACCTTGATAGTAGCCCACTCGGCAGCATCTACCTGGGTGGCGGTACACCATCGTTATTGACTAGAGCGGAATTGAGTCGTTTGTTTTCAGCCATCCATCGCTTGCATAAGGTGGACGACGGTGCCGAAATCACCCTGGAAGCCAATCCCGACGACATCACCCCGGACATGCTGGCTTTCTGGAAAAAAGTGGGCATCAACCGGCTGAGTGTGGGCATCCAGTCGTTTCACGAGGCTGATCTATTGTGGATGAATCGTGCCCACGATGCCCGCCAGGCGCACCAATGCCTGGAGTGGATCAAAGCATCAGAGATCCCGGAGTTCACGATTGACCTCATCTATGGGAGTCCTACGACGAGCATGCAACAATGGGAGGAAAACATGGATATCTTTTTCAAATATGATATTCCACACCTCTCGGCCTACTGCCTGACCGTCGAACCGCACACAGCACTGGCCGGTAGGATCCGTAAAGGCAAAAGCGATGCACCCGACGATGACCTTGCGACCGAGCAATTTCTATTCCTGATGGATCGCATGGAAGCTTCCGGATACGATCATTACGAGATCTCCAACTATGGCAAGCCCGGCCATCATGCCAGGCATAATACCCATTATTGGCAAGGAATCCCTTACCTGGGCATCGGACCGTCCGCACATTCCTATAATGGTACTACCCGTCAATGGAATTTAGCTCACAATCCACAGTACATCAAAGCCATCCTCGAGGAGGATAAAATACCTTACGAACAAGAATCGCTGGACCTCCCCACCCGCTATAACGAATACATCATGACCGGACTGCGGACGATGTGGGGTATTTCCATAGATCGCATTAAAGAAAATTATAATGAATACTTCGCTCTATTCTCCCAGGAACTACAACGACTTAGCCAGGAAGGATTGGTCAAACTGATTGAAGATCAGGTAGTTCTCACCCGTGCGGGAAAGCTGCAGGCGGATGGGGTGGCAGCACGGTTATTTATGGTCTGAGGGTAACCAATATTACTTAGTAACCGTTACTATGCAGATTTACACAACACTATCGGTACAGGTGACCATTCCAAACACAGCCAATCCGTCAGGCAGAAAAGAAGCCCCACTTAATTCCAGATAGGCATCCAGATCCATCGCTACATCGACGGACATATTGGCACAGGCCAGAGCAAGGCTGCAGAGTGCCGTGTTCTTTATGAAATTTCGACGATTAAATCTATTTGTTTTCATCATTTCTAATTTGGATTGGAATTTGGTAATCAATACCTCTTGCGTTTAAATCTTTCAGGTTTTCCTTAATTATATTCTCAATCACAACGTTACTTTTGGATAATGGTAGCAATACTTCCATACAAGTATTAAGTTCATTAATAATTGTATTTGAATCCACTTCATAACCATGACAATAATAATACAATAATGCAATACAGCAATTTGGCCATACGAATGTGTTTATAAGGTCCTCTTTATTTTTCATTATACAATTAAATACACGTTTTATTGATGCATTGTAAACCATATAATAAAAAAATCCGCGACAGTCGTCCTTAAAACTATCAATTAATCTACTTTCCTCCTCCGAAATAATACTGATAAATATTTTTCTCCTTTTAGAATCAATCTTATGAGGAGAGTCATCATACTTTTTTACATAATAATAATAATAACCAGGTTTAATTTCAGCATTCTGATCAATCAACCATTGATATATAGAACTTCTTTTCACACGCTTGTAAGTCATATATGTATCATGTTCTAGAATTGGATAACGTTGATTGATATTATCCAATGCGAAAAAATATATTTCCGAAGTAGCAATACTCTGAATACATAAATAGGCTGTTTCATAAGTTACGGTTCTCACTTCATTATGCAATAAAGGAGATATTACCTGTAAAGAACCATAGATTGGCTTGCCATAGACAATTGTATCAAGCTCACTTAACTGAAGATCATATTCAAAGCGAAACAAGTCTCGATTGTTGCAAGAAACCAGTACAAAAAATACCAATGTATTTAGAAAAAGTACATTTTTCATGGTATCCGATAAAGTTTAATTGGCGAACGAATAAAATGTAAGTGTTTTTCACCAAAATTCACACCTGAAAGCCGACTATTGACTGCAGCGTACATCAATCCAGTCGGGTTATGATACAAATTAAATTGATGGCCAGCTTCATGAGTGTTATACAATGTAAAATAATTTATATCATAATTTTATCACATCTAAAACATAAAGCCATTGTTTCATAATAATATCTTTTAAATTGCATTATCTAATGCCGGGACATATTCTGTAAGCACTCCATTCCATAAATAGGAAACCCATAAATCAGTGTGTCACTGTTCAAAAATTGCATGTTATACCAATTGGTACTTAGGTGATAAGTTGTACATCCTAAGAATCCAAGAATAAACAGGAATACAAATAGCAATGATCTCATTTCTAAATCAATTGGTTTGGTATCATTTAGAAATCATTTAACCCTCCCTACTATAAAAACAGATCCAGCAGCTGAATCGCTGCCTCCGGAATGTGAGTGCCTGGGCCAAAAATAGCCACCACGCCGGCAGTAAACAACGCCTCATAGTCCCGAGGTGGGATCACTCCCCCTGCAATGACCAGGATGTCTTCCCGGCCGGCTTGTCTGAGGGCGTCGATGACCTGTGGGATCAGCGCTTTGTGGGCCCCGGCCAACGATGAGATCCCGATGAAATGGACGTCATTCTCGACCGCTTGGCGGGCCGCTTCTTCCGGTGTCTGAAAGAGCGGACCGACGTCCACGTCGAAACCCATATCCGCAAAGCTGGAGGCGATGATGCGGGCTCCGCGGTCATGGCCAT
>JAGQXC010000578.1 GCA_020436785.1 Saprospiraceae bacterium
AAGTGATCCGGATTTTGTACCTTAATAGGATTCAATACCTATCTTGATCATTGAATCAACCTCAAACTATGCTCCATGAAACGCCGTACTTTTCTCCAACAAACATCTCTCGCATCCGCTGCTATTGCGATGCCATGGATTCGCCGGCTTCCGGATGATCGTAAAATCGGCATTGCCCTGCTGGGATTAGGGAATTACGCCACCAACCTGTTGGCTCCTTCTTTTGCCTATACGAAACATTGTTATCTGGCCGGGGTGGTTACCGGCACGCCTTCCAAAGCCAAAGAATGGATGGCCAAACACCAGCTACCTGCCACCAGTGTTTATAATTATGACAACTTTGATGAGATCCGCAACAACGACGCCATCCAGGCCGTCTATGTGGTGACCCCCAATGCGCTTCATTCACCCTTCGCCATCCGGGCAGCGCAGGCCGACAAACACGTTCTTTGTGAAAAACCGATGGAAGTCTCGGTAGAAAGAGCACAGTCGATGATCGATGCCTGTGAAGCAGCCGGTGTTAAATTACAAATCGGCTACCGCTGTCAATACGACCCTACCCACCGGGAAATCATGCGCCTGGGCCAGGAACAAGTTGATGGCCCGGTCAAAGTCATCGATTCCCATTTTTCTTTTTATGGCGTCAATGGCTCTAACTGGCGATTTACCGACCCAAAACTTTCCGGCGGTGGCCCGCTAATGGATATCGGAGTCTATTGCATGAATGCAGCAAGGTATACGACCGGTGAAAATCCCGTCGCCATCACTGCGCAGTCGTTCAAAACTGTCCTGGACAAACTGCCGGGTATGGAAGAGACCATCAGCTGGCAAATGGAATTCCCGTCCGGTGCCATGGCTAACTGTACGTCCAGTTACATGGCGAATGCCAACTACATTAAGGTACATGCAGAAAAAGGTGGTTTTGGAATCGAACCGGCTTTCAGTTACGACACCTCCCTGGGTTATCATGGAAAGGAAAAGTTTTCCCATCCGGAGCACCACCAGCAAGCTGCTCAAATGGATGCATTTGCGTTAAATGTTCTGGATAATACACCGGTGATTGCCGATGGCAAGGAAGGCTGGCGGGATATGAAAGTGATTGAGGCCATCTATGAAGCTGCCCGTACGGGCAGCCGGATAAAAATAAATTGGTGAATAGGTGGGAATGAGGTATGGGGTATGAGGTATAGGGTACGTGGTATAGGGTACGAGGTGTGGGGTATGAGGTGTGGGGTATGGGGTACAAGGTGGTGCAATGCTGACAGCGGCGAAGCGCTCGTCAGTATCAAATTAACTCAGGATTCTGAGGGAGAATGAATGGAAAAAGGAAAATGGATATGGAAATCCTGAGATTCCTTTTGGGGGTTTTAACTTAAGCTGGGAAACGGGGAGCATTCAGAAAGCGGGAGATGGAAACGGAATGAAAGATCAATCCACTTCCATCTCACTGATCTTCTGCTGCTTGTAGACAGCCTTCATGATCTCATTACGACGTTGCACCGATGGTTTGGTGAAGTGTTTGCGATCCCGC
>JAGQXC010000579.1 GCA_020436785.1 Saprospiraceae bacterium
GTTATCAGGTAATCCCCAGGCTTAAATTCCAAGTAGAAGCGCTGCCGTCAGATGCGGCTTCGTTCAACTCAGGATTATACGGCGGCTCCGAAGACTCCGCGCCGTATGAATCCTTACTTCGTTAGCTGGCTTGCTCCATAACTGAGCAACTCGCATCACAGGAGGTGAATTATAAGTTTTGGGCCAATGTATAGATGAAATAATCCAACCCTACTGTAAATTGAACCAAGAAAAAATTTTAACCTCAAGGAGCATATCATGTATTCGAGTCGGAAATTTGCAAGTTACTTACTATTGATAACCATCCTGCTGTCGGGCCTAGTCATAAGTGCCACTACAGCATCAGCCAGCAAATCAAAAGATGATACCATCGCTACAAATTTCGATAGCAGTTGGGCTGTTTATACCGATTCCCGTTTTGACTTTAGTATAAAATATCCATCTGATTGGAATATCACTCCACGTGACGATTCACATGGTGTTGGAGCCACACTAACTTTTAGCCAAAGCGCCCCTTCTACTGTTGATAACCAAACCGATTTACACAATACATTACCCAAAATACAGGTCGGAATGTATTTAATCGCTTGGTCGGACGAGCACTCTCTAAAAGAGTGGACAGATCAGTATAATGAATTAGGCGAAGTACCTGGTGTTGATGAAATCAATATCACCCAGACACACTACATTAAAGTCAATAGGCTAGATGCCTTATACGAAATCGGTCAAGGGGAACACACTTTTCGATATGTTAACATCCCTAGAAATGAAATAGTTTGGTTCATTTGGTCTAATGTTGAAGAAGATGAGGATATTGCAATTTATGAAAACCTCGTAAATTCTCTAAGGTTTGGAAAAGGTACCCCCAACACGCTTCAAGAGGTATATGGATCGAGCTTCCAGCCTCTTTCCTTGAATGGTTTTCCTGATATACCAAATGAAAGTGCCTCATCCCAACAACTTCAGCCCTTCATACTGCCGCTAGCCATAAGCTCCTCTTGGCGTTCTCCTTTTAATGGAGGGCCTTACAATACAAGATGTGATTCTGCATTTCATAGCGGATCGTCTAATTTTGCCATAGATATCCCAAGAGCTACAGGGTCGGTTGTAGTAGGTTCAAATACAGGAGCCGTTACTTATGCACAGTGGCATAGTCAGTACGGAAACTTAGTCAAAGCTCAAACAAGTAATTATGAAGCTTACTACGCTCATCTGGATAGCATTGATTGGTGGAGCCTTAATGCAAATGGATGGGCAGTAGCCAAACATGGTAGCGTAGGGACGGTGGGATGTACAGGGCAATGTACCGGTCCTCATCTCCATTTTCATGTACGCGATGTAAACAATAATACGGCTGTAGATCTAACGGGAATGACAATCTTCACCCCTACAGCGGGATTATATCCAGAATCAGGTAATCCTTGCGGCACAATCCGATATTAGTGTTCAAAACTTTATTGAGCAACCAACTAAAGGGCAGGGAATTGTTTTGCCCTTTAGTACATTCTTTATTGTTTTGGACCAATTTGATGGCTGAGTTTGGGAAACTAGCAAAGACCAATTCTCAAATACGCAAGGTGAATTATGAAGGCAAGATTTTTTATTCTAATGTTTAGCGTCCTTACTTTGTTTGCTGCCAATTGTCAACCCCAAATCTTACCAAGCGAAACAGTCACTGGCTCTGCAACCATCATCGCGCTATCAAGTCCAACGGTTACTACTATTCCTCTCCCTTCTTCTACTTTATATCCTTCTCCTTCACCCACTTTTTATGCTTCGCCACCCCCTGTGCCTACCTTTACTCCGATACCCACTTCCACCTTCACCCCCACTCCTATCCCTTTACCCACTTCAGCAACTTTGCCACAAGGAGCACCCATCATTTTTTTATACACGAACAACTACCTATCACGAACCGATAGAGATGGGAGCGAGATTGAGCTTATTACAAACTCAATAGAACCTGTCGGTGAGCAAGTGTGGTTGACTTTTGTTGCTTTACCACCACAGGTTTCCCCTGATGGGCAATGGCTCATCA
>JAGQXC010000580.1 GCA_020436785.1 Saprospiraceae bacterium
AGGTATTTACCGGCACCGGGGTGACGGAGATCCATTCGATGCGCATCTACGACCGCTGGGGCAACATCCTTTTTGACCGGGAAAACCTGACACCGAGCTTTGGCGGAACCGAGGGTTGGGATGGCCGGGTGAACAACCAGGTGATGAATCCGGGCGTCTATGTTTATGTAGTCGATGTGTCTTTCCGCGATGGCGCCCGTATCCAGTACCGCGGCGACGTAACGTTGTTGCGGTAGAAGCCAGATTCGAAACATAGGATTTCAGAAAGGTAATCACCATTATTGAGGGGTACTTTGGTCTGCGCATTCTGAAGAAGATACGATCTTAAGCATCTTTGCCATCGCAGGCAGAAATATTCTCGAACCAGAAACCTGAATTAGTAAGGGTAACCCGAATATCCGTTATTCGGAGCATTGTTACCCGTGTTTTTCTATTTTTGCATTGCATGAAGATCGTCACTTTCTTATTGGTTGCCATTGTAAGCATTCTTACCTGCCTCCCTGTTTTGGGGATGGAGCAAGAAGCTGCTTGTTGTGTCAATGAACATCATGAACTACCCGGTGGGGATGAAAACGGTTGTAATGAATTCTGTAATCCATTTTTATTTTGCCCATGTTGCCCTGGTTTTACCACCCATGCCGGTGATACCGAATCCATTCCGGTAATCCATCGGCTTAACCCACCTATCCATGAGATCAAACGATCCCACCCGAGTCCATTTCCCTTCTCCATCTGGAATCCACCCCGGAATTACTAACTGGATTTAAGAAAGCAACATTCTTTGGTTTCACTATGCAATTTGGAATACCCTTCGCGGGGGATCATTCTTTTAAACTAAGATTCATGAGAAGGTTCATACCATTTATTTTTTTGTTGTTTTGGAGTAGCGTCGATGCTCAAGATATTTTTCAGGCAATTGTCAAAGATGCCGATTCGAAAGTTCCTTTAACCGGGGTGACCGTTCAAGTCAAAGGTACCGGAACAGGGTCCAGCACGGATGAGAATGGCCTGGTAACCATCCGTCAAATTACCGAGGGCAAACACCTCATAGTTTTTTCTTACGTAGGTTATGAAACCATTGAGGAAGTTTATGATTTCCCGTTGGATTCCCAAATGGTGGTGGAGATTTTTCTGGAAAGCGGTGAGGAGATGGAGGAGGTGACGGTCATGGCCACCCGGAGTAGCAGGACCATCGAGAAGATCCCCACCAGAATTGAGTTTCTGGGTTCGGAGGAGCTGGAAGAAAAGGCGGTGATGAATTCCAGTAATATTGCCATGTTGCTGAGGGAAAGTACCGGGATACAAATGCAACAAACCTCTGCCAATTCAGCCAATCAGAGCATTCGCATCCAGGGCCTGGACGGTCGCTATACGCAGATTCTGAAAGATGGCTTTCCCCTCTTTGGCAATTTTGCCGGGGGACTAAGCATCATGCAGATTCCACCATTGGACCTAAAACAGGTAGAAGTTATAAAGGGGAGTTCATCCACATTGTACGGTGGGGGTGCTATTGCCGGTCTGGTCAATCTGGTAACCAAAAGACCTGAGGCTGACGCACCTGAGTTGAGTCTCATGCTCAATCAAACCAGCGCTTCGGGTACCACCTTAAATGGATTTTATGCCCAGAAATATGATCATATCGGGTTATCCATGTATGTTTCCGGAAACCGGCAGGAACCTTATGATCCCAATGGCGATGGATTTTCGGATATTCCAAAAGTCAGGAGCATAACATTATCCCCGCGATTGTACTGGTACCCGGATGAAGAAACCACGCTCTGGATGGGCGTTAACACCACTTTAGAGGACCGTACCGGAGGTGATCTTGCCGTTATTGCCGGCACTTCCGATGCAGAACATGTCTTTTCAGAACAGAATATCTCGAAACGTATTTCGACTCAGCTGGCATTTGATAAGGTATTGCCTCGTTCGGGTCAATTGGAATTTCGCAATAGTGTTTCGTACTTTGATCGCAAGATCATTATTCCTGAATATCGGTTTGATGGCATCCAGGTTGCCAGCTTTTCAGAGCTTACTTACCAGAACAGTCACGAAAACAGTCAGTGGATATTTGGGGGGAATTTATTTACCGATCGCTTTCGTGAGTCCCATCCGGATACCACGGAGGTCCGAAATTACCACCACACCACCTGGGGTGCATTTGTCCAAAATACCTGGGATCTAAATCCAACATTTGCATTGGAAAGTGGGTTGCGCACCGATTACAATCCGGATTTTGGCGGGTTTATCCTGCCAAGGCTGTCCTGGCTGTTTAAAGTGAATGCGCACCTCTCCGGTCGCTTGGGAGGAGGTATGGGTTACAAGTTGCCCACGCTATTTACGGAGCAAGCGGAGGCGCTCACATTTCAGGATATTATGTCAATTGACCGAAATACGACGGAAGCCGAAAGGTCATTTGGCGGTAATTTTGACCTGCATTATCAATCCCTCATTGCCGGGCGTCTGACTTTTTCCATCAATCAATTTTTCTTCTACACGCGGATCAACGAAGCATTGGTGCTGCGTGAAGCGGGTACCGGTAACTATTTTTTTGAGAATGCCGACGGGACGGTCGATAGCCGGGGATTCGAAACAAACATGAAGTTTACTTGCGGAGATTTTAAGCTTTTCCTCCAGTATGCATTGATTGACGTGAAGCTCAACTACGATAATATAAATCGTCAAAAGCCGCTCACCCCCAGACATAATGCCGGCGCGGTCCTGGTCTTTGAACAGCATGGGAAATGGCGCATTGGGCTGGAGACCTATTATACCGGCCCACAATTTCTCAGTGATTACCAAAGGAAACGCAATTATTGGATTGTCGGCCTGATGGGGTTACGGAAATTTGATCGGTTCAGCTTGTTTCTGAATTTTGAGAATTTCACCGACAGCCGGCAGTCGCGTTATGAAAACATTGTTATTCCTCCGGTTAACCATCCTGGTTTTGCAGAGATCTGGGCGCCAACGGATGGTTTTGTAGTAAATGGCGGATTGATCTGGAATGTATTTACCCGGGGGGCCAATCATCACCATTGAGCCATTGGCATGCATTACATTGGGCTGTGGTCAGACCTGTTTATGGAAAGACAGGCCTTTTGAAACGGACGGTAGTTTTTATTTAAGAATTATTCTTTCTCTGCATGGATCTCTTCAAAGAAGATGTCGTCATTGGGCACATCGAATTCCAGGCCGTGGACATGTCCGAGGTTGTCTAAGGTAAATTGTACCGTTCCAAATCCAAACCATGCATGGGTCTCTTGCCAATTCAATTGATAGGTATTGTATTGCCAGTGCGATAACGTGGCGGTGAGATGCGGCGCCTGACCGAAATGCAACTGCAACTGTTGCCCGTCCCAGGTCACCTCCAGCTCGCCATAGACGGCATCATGGTATTTGCCCACGGCGTCCTGCAGCGTAAAATCCGGCTTGGTATCCATCATCCGGCTTTCGGTTCGCTCAGCCAGACGATCGGCGATGCGCTGTCGGTTTTTGGCCTCACTATCCAGTCCTTCCTGAATCCAATCGCGCCCGGGGGCATTCCGAAATTGGTCGAGGATGGCATAACTTAATGGGTTGCTGATGCCTTTCATGGTATTGGTGAGGATGACGATGCCTAATTGCAGGTCCGGGACCAGCATCACTTTTGAAAACATGCCATCGTAACCGCCTCCGTGGCTGATCACCCAATGGCCGGCATAGTCCATCAGTCCCCAACCCAGGCCGTAGCCGGTATAGGTCCGCTCGGGCATGGCTTTAAGGGCATTGGCCGACAACCGGAAACTATTATTGGGCTGCATCATCTGAGCCTGCAATTCAGCCGGATAGATGGTTTGGCCGTTCCATTGTCCTTGCTGCAGGTGCAATTGCATCCAGCGTATCATATCGGCCGCGGAAGAGATGGTTCCACCGGCAGCGCCCATATTGTCCCAGTTAACCCAATCAATAGGTTGATCCGGTCCGGAATCCTGAGGTTTGTGCGGGGTGGCGTAGTTCCCTTTCTGGTCCAGCAGGTTGACGGACCAGATGGTGCGGTCCATGCCAACCGGTGTCCAGATTCGCTCCTGGGCCAGTTCATGCCAGGACTTTCCGGTCACGGCCCGGATGACTTCACCGGCGGCAATAAACATCAGATTGGAGTAACCATACCCATCGCGGAAGGAATAGGCCGGATCCAGACTCTTCACCTGTTTGAGGACTTCTTCCGCCGACCGTTCTGATTTGTACCAGATGACGTCACCACTGAAGGTGCCCAGGCCGGCCCGGTGGCAGAGCAAGTCACGGATGGTCAATTGCTCGTTGGCGATCGGATCTTTTAATTCGAGGTAGGGGAGATAGCGGTGCACGGGATCATCCCAGCGGAGCTTGCCCGCATCCACCAGCATGCCGATCATGGTGGCAATGAATGCTTTGGTGTTGGAGGCGATGGCAAAGAGGGTGTTTTCATCGACCGGTTCCGGTTGACCCTCTTCCAGCACGCCGTACCCTTTAGCAAGGAAAGTTTGCCCCTGGTAGGTGATGCCCACTGCCATGCCTGGCACGGCGAAGGCTTCCTGCGCCTCGGCAATCATCTGATCGATGGCGGCCGGCGTGGGCTGAGCAAATACGGTGACAAATCCCAGCAAAAGGGTGGGCAGGATCCGGATGCGTTGCATGTCCAAGTCTGTTTAGACTGGAAATTACGGATTCAACAGGTGATTCAGAAACCTCTGCGCCGGAACTTATGCGGAACGCCTTTATCCTGAACCAAAACCTCCGCGTTCCTCAGAGGCTTCTCTGGGTACCTCTGTGAAACCAGCCAGATCACCAGGTGGGTGCGATGGTCCTGTATTTGCGTTTTCCCTTGTAATCGATGTCGATGTCCAGGTGTTTTTTAGCATCCAGCAAATCGGTCATCGGCACTTCCCAGGTGACGGTGTTTTTCTTATAGGTCGCTCCGGGCACACTGACGGATTTTACCTTGCCGGGGAGATGGATGATCATCGTGTATTTGCTGTCCGACATAAATCCCTTGGCCATTTCCATACCTTGCGCTGCCTGAGGGTCCCCGGTATTCAGGTCCAGCCCCTGGCGTCGCAGGGAAAGTTTGTTGTCCGTAAAAGTGTAATTGGGGACCGATTGAGCAGCGGATTCGACGGCTGCCAGGCGGTCGGCATTGATGGAGTCGGCGATCGGTAACTGACCGGCCAGTTTCAACAGTCCGGGAAGGTTGGACAGCAGCCGGTGGTTGATGTCGGTAAATTGCTGGCTGGTGGTGATCCGTAAGAGGTCATTTTCAGTGTCCATCTGCAGGCGCAAGCGCATCGTTACCACTTCCTGCACCATTTTCCAAATGGCATCTTTCTGACTTTTATCGGTATGGCTGTCTTCGTCCAGTTTTTGCTTCAACATGGGCATGGTGAAATTTTCACCTTCTTTCTTCAGGGCGGACTGCAGAATGTCAGCCACGACGATGGTTGTATCGATCTTGCCGCGTTCCAGCACGGACTTCAGCAGGGTCTTGCCCTGTTCCATTGGATTGTTCGGGTTCTTGTTGGTGTTGTCGTCGTCGGACATCAGACCCAGTTGTAACAGAGGAAGCAGGGCGCCCATGTCCCGGGTCACTTGTGCACTGCCGGTGCCATCCTGATTGATCCAAAGTTCTTCCGTGTAATTGGAACAGGCAGATCCGATCAGGATGATCGCTATAGCTATAAAACCAAACCGTATTCTCATGACTAATAAGTTGGATGGACTATTGTTAAAAAACCGTCTCCAAGTTACCAGGAGTTCACGACATCTTCCTGAACAATCGATGAAACTGCCGGTAAATCGGAAGTTTACTTCATTAATGCGTGAAAAGATCACTCCTCGACCACGGAGAAATGCATCACCGGTTTCATATGACGTTTGTATTCACTGGGTGTCTTGCCGGTAATGCGCTGGAATTGTTTGTTAAAATGAGCCAGGTTATGAAAACCGCAATTCAGGGCGATCTCGCTGATCAGCGCATCGGATTCCTGTAACTGGTTGCACGCATTTCCTACCCGGAATTCATTGACAAATTGCGTAAAGGTTTGATTGGTCAGCTTTTTAAAGAAACGACAGAAGGCCGGTACTGTCAGGCTGACTTCTTTTGCAATGTCCTCCAGGGCAATGTTGTCCTTGAAATGTTGCTGAACAAACCGGTAGACTTGTTGGATGCGCACTTCATCTTCCACCATCACATCGAGGGTGAAGCCATTGGCGTGCAGATTTTCGTAATCGGTGCTTTGTGCCATGGCATTGAGGATTTCCAGCAAACCCACTAATTTCTCAAAGGGAGATGCCTGGGTCAGCTTGATCAGCCGTCTACCGATCTCATGCCGGATGGGGCCATAATAGGAGAGGCCGCTGCGGGACCGCTCAAGCAACCGTCGTATATCGGCCAATTCAGGTTTCTGGATAAACTGAACCCCCAGGAAATCCGGTTTCATTTGGACCACCACCTCTTTGTGACCGTCATATCGTTCCTGGGTGAAACCAAAATGAGGCAGATTGGGTCCCAGGAAGATCAGGTCACCATCATCGTAATAAGAGATGTGGTTTCCAATGTGTCGTTTTCCTTTGCCATTGGAGACGTAAACGATCTCGTATTCGGGATGAAAGTGCCAAACCGGGTCCTTAAACAGGAATTGGTTTTCAAATTGGCGGATGGTAAATGAGCTGCCAAAGTTGGGCTCAATCTTCTCGAGTAATGCTTTCATAGGCTGTGATATGCAAAATTAACGCACATCGGGATAATATCGTTTAAGTGTGGTTAAAATTGTATTAGAAGTGGTCAATTATGACCTAGATCACCAGATTTAGACGAGCTTAAATTTGCAGTATCATTTAAAACTTTCGAATCATGAAATCATTTATCGGAAAAACTGCATTTATTCTTGGCCTGATGGCTACGACCCTGGTAGCCCGTGCCAACAACCTGGATTCCATCCTGGTGGTTCCTCATTTTTCAGCCTTTCCCGCATTCATCCTTCAGACCGATGAGTTGAAGCAGGAAACCCAGGTACGCATCTGGGATGCCAAAGGAGGACTGGTTTGGTCACAGAGCGTAAGTCCGAATGCCAATGATAAACTGTTCAACTTACGCCATTTGCCGGAAGGCACCTATGACATCGAGATGGACAATGACCAGGTTTTCATCACTCAGAAACTGGAAATCTCCAACGGAAAAGCAAGCATCGTCGCCGGATCGACCGAGTCGGTGTTATTTCCCGAGATTCTCCAGGCTGGCGGATCCGTCATCGTAGATACCCGGTTGAGCAATGTCGCCAACATGTCCCTTGAAATCAACGATGATGCCACGGCCTTCCTGAAGCAGGATATTGTACCAGGTAAAATTTACCGCTTTGTCCTTCAGGATTTTGGTAAAGGTGCATACGACATCAAGGTAGCTGCCGACGGCAAATACCGTACGAAAACGATTTACCGCTAGTTAATGCTCAGAACCTAATTTTTTTACAGTTGATTTTGTAAAGGCGTGGATATCAGGTTATTCACGCCTTTCTTTTTTATTAGAGGTTAGACAGATAGATCTTAGACACTAGTCTTAAGACTGTCACACTCCCATCTTACGTCTAACGTCTAGAATCTATCATCTATCTGCTACGGATTATGCCGCTTGTATCTTTTCCACAGCGTTTTGAAGTCTTTCGCCAGTTTTTTGGACGTTTCGGCGTTGAAACGAATTACTCCCAGCCCATCTTCCGAAGCCGGGGTGGCACAGGCGATGCAATCTCCGGAGGCATCATAAATGGCGGTCTCCATGATAAATGGCACAAATTCGCCGTCAGGTAATAACAAGAAGTTTTGCTCCATTTCTTCGTCGGTCACCCGATAAAGTTTCTGGTAAACTTTCATGTTTTTTTCAATGTCCTTGGTAGCCGGCACGATGTAACGGTATTTGGTTTTTTCGCCCAGATTGACGCTCACCAGTTCGGAAAAATCTTTCACTTCCGTATCGTAATGGAGTCCCGGACTGATGACCCAGACTTCTTTAGCCTGATCTTCCAGTTTAATCAATTGTTTTAGTGTCATATGCATTGATTTTTAGCTCTGATCGACGAATATAGGATGCTGCCGTCAGTTATCATTAATAAGCGGTGGTTTGAATCGATGATCACTCTAATGTTTCACCAATTTACCGGTCCACCGTTCTTTACCATTATTCACCTCCATGAAAAGCAGTCCGGAAGGCCAATCGGAGGCATCCAGGCTAGCCGGTAACGAGGAATAATGATGTTGTGAGATCCGCTGACCCTGGCTATTCCAAATGCTGATTTGCACGGCGCCGGTCAGGGATGCCATTGGATTCAGGTACACGGTGTGCTGGATGGGATTGGGATGAACACGTAATACTCCGGGGCTCACCTCATGAACGGCACTCACCGGACATCCTTCCCGGTAGGCAGTCAGCAGATCAAGGTTTGCCAGGTCTGACCAGGCCGTAACCTGCTCGTCCGTGATGCTGCACAAAGCAGCGGCGAAAAAGGGAGCCAACCGATTGGCCTGGATACCGAGTGAAAGGTACCAGTTGGTGATGTCCTCGAAATACTGGGTCTCGTCAATCACACCGGTTGTTTTAAATTGAGCCAGGGACTGCGACAAACGCGAATCGGGCCCTGCCAGGACAGAATCCATTTGTTCCAGTTGGGGAACGTACAATCCCAACAGGGCCATTTGGGCCGGCGTAAAAGACTCCAGCAAACTGCGGCCCAGCATGACCGGACTCAGTGTGCCCTGTGAGAAATAATCATCAAAATAGGACCAACCCCAAAAGGGTAAAAAGGAAGACCGGGTTGGGGTGTCGTGTGGCTGCACAAAGGCCATCAGGATGGCGGCAAAATACTGCATGCGAACCTGTCTTTCATCGGTGAATGACCCATAAAACTCACCCAGCCTCTCACCAAGGGTGTCGGGAGTGGCGGCCATGGCATCGGCATAGGATTGAGAAAGGTAATCCAGTTGGGCGGTGGAAAGCTGACTCTTCAGCGTTTGCAGGAGATTCAACCGGTCATACGTCAAGGTGCCGGCAATGATCCCCAGTTCATAGGCCGACTCAATGACATGGATGGAGTCCGCCGGCTGGCCATCCGTGAATATGCCATGCAGCAATTGGGAAAAGGAGCCATATTTATTGATAAACTCCTGCGAAAAGATTTCCTCTGCATCGATAAGTGTTGCTATTTCAGCCAATTGGGCGTCCGTCAGTGTATCGAGCACGTAATGTGCCAACGTAAATACATCGTCCCGGGACAGCTCCCCAGTGGCCTGGAGATCGGCCAGCAGATGAACCGACGTTTCGTAAGGTTGCAAATAGCCGGCAGCCGCACCAGGTACCGTCCAGGATGAAAAGGCTTGCGTGAGGGTCGTCAGGATCACCTCCTGCGTACGCTCATCGTACTGGTTAAGAAACGATTCGGCAGGAGTTTGTCCTGCCAGACTTCCCAATGAAATCACCAGAGCAAAAAGGAAATTATATCTTTTCATATGTAAAAAATCATTCATGTGAACTGCGAAGATAATAATTATCAAGGTGTTTATGCGA
Organism: Saprospiraceae bacterium; assembly: GCA_020436785.1. Taxonomy (GTDB): domain Bacteria; phylum Bacteroidota; class Bacteroidia; order Chitinophagales; family Saprospiraceae; genus JAGQXC01. The sequence continues at coordinate 9,569 of JAGQXC010000580.1, forward strand.
TCTGAAGCAGAGGGGAATGAGCAGGGAGCAGAGGGGATGGATAGACCGCGATAATGAATAAATCCGAAATCAAAAATCGTCAATCTCAAATGAAGCTGTATATCTGTTGATTTGTAGATCTGTATATGGATCGCGATAATGAATAAATCCGAAATCAAAAATCGTCAATCTCATATGAAGCTGTATATCTGTTGATTTGTAGATCTGTATATGGACCGCGATACTGAATAAATCCGAAATCAAAAATCGTCAATCTCAACTTATGATGTAGATGTGTTGATTTGTAGATCTGTATATGGACCGCGATAAAGAATAAATCCGAAATCAAAAATCGCCAATCTCAACTTATGTTGTAGATGTGTTGATTTGTAGATCTGTATATGGATCGCGATAAAGAATAAATCCGAAATCAAAAATCGCCAATCTCAACTTATGATGTAGATGTGTTGATTTGTAGATCTGTATATGGACTGCGATACTGAATAAATCCGAAATCAAAAATCGCCAATCTCAACTTATGATGTAGATGTGTTGATTTGTAGACCTGTATATGGACCGTGATATAAATCCGAAATCAAAAATCACCAATCCTCAATCAAAGAATACACTTTCTCACTAACTTATCATCCAATCTAAAAGCATGCAATGAAGCAACAACGCTTTGCCCAGGCCTTGTGGCACGTCAATTCCCGGCGCTCGGAACTGCGGGAAGAAGCCTTGCAAACGGCAGGTCCGGATGAATTAGTGATCCAATCGTTTTATTCTCTGATCAGTTTTGGTACCGAGTGGCTGGTAGCCACCGGCCGGGTGCCTGTGACTTTACACCGGGAAATGTCCGTGCCTTACATGCAGGGGCAATTTGATTTTCCGGTCAAATACGGGTACTCCCTGGTCGGGAAGGTCCTTGAACCGGATAACCTGGCAGATCAATGGGTGTATGTCATGCATCCGCACCAGGATTACTGTGTGGTAAAGAAGTCAGACGTACGGTTCATCCCGTCCGGCGTCCATCCGCGCCGCGCGGTACTTTTTCCGACGCTGGAGACCATCATCAATGCTATTTGGGACGGCCAGGTGGCGGTCGGAGACCGAATCCTGATCCTGGGATTTGGCCTGGTGGGGTCATTGTTGTGGCAGGTGTTGTCGCGAATACCCGGGGTCCGGGTCGAGGTGGCAGAAACCAATCCCTGGCGGCGTCAGTGGGCGCGCGAACACGATGTACAGCTCTGGTCGAAAACTTCCGAATCCGGGTTTGATGTGGGATTCAATACGACCCGGCAGGGTGAAGCCTTGCAACTGGGCCTTGATCAGTTGGGCATGGAAGGTCGCTTGGTAGAATTAAGCTGGTATGGCATCGATCCGGTGACATTGCACCTGGGGCAGACTTTTCACAGCCAGCGCAAGCAGATCATCTCCTCCCAGGTCGGCAGGATACCCGCTCACCGGAGGAATCGCTGGGATCCGGATCGACGAGCCGGACTGGTGTGGGATATTCTGCAGGACCCAACGCTTGATGACTACCTCACCCATGAAATTCCTTTCCCTGATTTGGCAGAATTATTTAACAGCCTGAGGACGGATCAAAAAGAATTCCTGACCTTTATCGTACACCATCGATAGACCCCAATCGATAAAAATGCGGTAGTTATGTATAGCGTTAGGATCAGGGACCACATTATGATCGCCCACTCCCTGGACCACCCCGGTTTTGGACCGGCCCGGGAAATGCACGGCGCAACGTATGTGGTTGATGTCACCTTTTACCAGTCGGCATTGGATGAAATGAACGTGGTGATTGACATCGGACTGGCGCAGCGCATCGTGCACGAGGTTCTGGAGAAATTAAACTATCAAAACCTGGATGAGCTTCCTGCGTTCAAAGGTCAACTGACGACCACGGAATTCCTGTGCAAGGCCATTTTTGGCCGGATTGCCGATAGACTGAAGGAAAAATTCAAAGGTAAAATGCTGGTCACACTGGGTGAAAGCCATATAGCCTGGGCCAGTTACGAAAGCGTCGTCGCATGAGGTGGCTGTGGGTGATACCGGACGTCCGGTCCTTTCCTTCCGGAGGAAATGTGTACAATGAGCAACTTACCCGGGCCCTGAGCGACTTGGGAGAAGTAGTGATTGTGGTGAGCGTACCGGAATGGAAACGGAAGGTTATGCAAACCGAACCGGACTGGTTGGTCGTGGATGCCATTCATTTGCCGGAGTTGCAAAATGTTCATCTGGATGTCCTGTTGCCGGTAATGACCAGGGCCATGGTATTGGTTCATCATTTGTCCAGTCTGGATACGGAACATGTTAAGGACCGCGAGCAGGAACAACGAACACTGTCCAAATTTGATGCCATCCTGGTTACCAGCCCGTTCACTAAAGCATACCTGGAACCGCTACTGCCGGGAATCCCGATTTGGGTCTTACCACCTGCCCGTTCGAAACATTCCAAGCCGGCGGATCTCATCCAGACTGCTTGGCATCCCTATCTATTAATGGTGGCGAATCTGATACCGCGCAAGGGAATCCTGGATTACCTCAAAGCGCTGGCGACCATCTTACCTGTGCTTCCTTTTCACCTGGTCATCGCCGGTTCTCCTGATCTGGATGCCGACTATGCCAAACAGTGCCACCAATTTGTTAAGCAGCAGGACCAGTGGATGGACCGGGTGCATTTTACCGGAGCTATTTCTCATTCAGAAGTATTGACTTGGATGGAAGGGGCTGCCATGCTGATCAGTGCTTCCCGGATGGAGACCTACGGCATGGCGATCCAGGAAGCCACGCAATCCGGCGTCCCGGTTATTGCGGTTGACGGTGGCCATGTGAAAAATCTGCTTTCCGGATACTCATCAGGACGGGTGGTTGGGGATGTACAGGCGCTGGCGGCAGCGACCAAATCCTGGTGGTCGGATGAACGCAAATTAGCCAGACAAAACTCTAAAGACCAGGTTTGGACCGGTTGGGAAGACCAGGCGGCACAGCTTATTGATTGGGCGGAGCGATGAGCGCCACCGGATACCAGGTAAAATGGTTGCAAGACCGCTATCTCTATGACGCAGAGGCCCGGGAAACTCATCGGCTCGAGGATTGGCTGGAGGCACATCCGCAGTCCGTCTATCGCATCTACGACCTGGGCGCCGGATTGGCCTCCAATTTCCGGTTCTGGAACTCCCGGATTCCTTCTGAACAGGAATGGTCGCTGATCGAAATCGATCCGGTGCTGATTGAGGCAGGTAAAGCCTATCTACCTGAAAATAATGCACAGATCCGGGTTCAATATGCGCAAGGTGATTTTGTTGCCTTTCTTGCCCACCATACCCCGCCTGATTTGCTCCTATGCAATGCTTTGCTCGATGTGCTGACTGCTGAACAAATGGTCTTTTTACTGGATTACCTGTGGATGCATCAGGTTCCGCTCCTGGCCAGTATCAACTACCATGGCATGGAATTTAACCCGTCGCTGCCGGAAGATCATCCCTATGTGCTGGCCTACGAAGCTCATATGGAGCGAATTCAACCTTCTGGCCGGGCACTTGGCAGAAGCCTTGATGCATTTCTTACAACGATTCAGGGGCCCTATCAGGTGATCCGGGACCCCAGCCCCTGGCACATCCCGGCCGATGATCCGGAAATGCTGTTCCAAATTCTCCAATTTATGGCTGTTGCCGTACCGGAGGTGCTACCAGCGGACGAACATCCTGCCTTTGAACAATGGTTGCAGTACCGGAAGTCTCAGGTTGAGGCCGGCCAGTTAAACATCATGGTCCATCACTACGATGCCTGGATCACGAAAAACAAAAAAAATTTAGGCTAAAAGCAGCGGGTGAAGGGAAGTGGGCGTTTATAAAAAAAAAGCAGCCCCAATTAATTATTCTCACTAGTTGATGCGGGGCTGCGATTCCACCTATTTTCCCAATCGGTAATTTATATCAATTTGTGCTAATACACAACGGTTAGCACTATAAAAACTATATATATCTACGTATTATTGCTTGATTTGGTTCAATATTTTTGCCAAATCTACATTCTCGCGGATCAATTCTATCGCCCGTTGAATCTTCCAGGGAGTTTGCAGGTTGATCTTCACTTCAATACGACTGATTTTTAATACTGACCCATAGGTGTCCAGTTGTGTACGCACCAGAGGAATACGGTGTTGTAAGACATACTTCTTCACTTTGGAAGGTAGATCACCTTCACCGGTAGCCACGATTCCTGCCAGTGGACTTTCAGACAATTTTAGCATTTTCGAAAAGAACTCGATTTTCTTAATGGCTTTTTCAAGCGTGGTGATGGAGACCACTAATAACAGGTTGTTGGAACTCTTGAGTTCTTTCATATCGATAAGGGAACCGGCGATGATGTCCTCTACTTTATTGTCCATTTGCTGGTTGTTGTAGATGACTTCACCGTTAATGGCATCGCACACCGATTTCATCAGTGGATAGGCCAATGATTGGTCGTATGGCATCAGGCCAAGCAACGGTAGCCCCATCCGGTCCAGTTTAAGTTGCAGGTAATGACGGATCTTTTCCATCTTTTCGGGAAGTACCTTATTGACAATGACACCGAGTATGGGGACCTGCTTTTCGCGAAATAATGCCATGCACATGTTCATCTTGTCGATGGTGCTGCCGATACCGCCTTCCACAATCATGATGACTCCTGCGTCAAGCAACTGAGCCACATCGGCATTGGACAGGTCGGCCACACTCCCCACACCAGGATGTCCGGTGCCTTCGAAGATGACCAGCTCATTGCTGGCACTCAAAGCGGCGGAGGCGTGTTTCAATTTCTCACGTAACAATTCCGGGGTAGGATGATCGAGGTAGGAAGCCGTGGCTCCGGCACCCAGTATGATGGGACTATGCAGATCCGGATTCAGCTCAAAGTGAATTAGATCGGCAAACAGGAGGGTATCCTTATCGACCCGGAGATTCTGGATATCCAAAAATTTCTGCCCAACCGGTTTGCAGTACCCTACCTCCAGTCCTCGTTGCTTAAATGCCGCGACCAGTCCCAGCGTACTGGTTGTCTTACCGACGTGTTGGCCCGTGGCAGCGACATATATGTTGCGGTATTTCATCGGAGGTATGGCATGCGGAATCCGTGATTAACCCATCCCTTTAACTTCGGTGACCAGATCCTGCAGGCGTTTCTTGGCATCGCCGAAGAGCATGCGGTTCTTGGCATGGAAGAAAAGCGGATTTTGGATACCGGCATAGCCGGCGGCCATGCTTCTCTTCATGACGATGACGTGTTGGGCATTCCAGACTTTCAACACAGGCATCCCGTAAATCGGACTTCCCGGATCGGTCTCGGCAGCCGGGTTAACGACGTCATTGGCTCCGATGATCACGGCCACAGTGGCCTGACCAAGGAAACTGTTGGCATCGTCAAGATCCAGCAATTTTGGATAAGGGACGTCGGCTTCTGCCAGCAACACATTCATGTGTCCCGGCATCCGGCCGGCCACCGGGTGAATGGCATAGCGCACTTCTACGCCATTGGCCTCCAGCAGGTCATCCAGTTCTTTGACGGTCTTTTGGGCTTGCGCAACGGCCAATCCGTACCCGGGCACGAAGACGACCGAGTCGGCATAATACATCAATATGGCCGCATCATTGACCGAGATCTCACGGACGTCCCCATCGGCACTGGCAGAACTGCTGCCACCACCACCGAAGCCTCCGATGATCACATTCCACAGGCTGCGATTCATTGCATTGCACATTAGCACGGTCAGGATGGTACCAGAAGCGCCCACCAGAATACCTCCGATCAGCATCATACGGTTTCCGTAGATCAATCCCGCTGCTGCACCACTTAATCCGGAGAAGGAGTTCAGTAGAGAGATAACTACCGGCATATCCGCCCCTCCGATGGGAGCGACAAATGACCACCCGTAGACCAGTGACCATACAATGGCGATGATCAGTACGGTGACATTAAATTGTTCGGGAAAAATGGTAAAATAAACCAGCCCGCCAAAGGTCACCAACCCGAAAATGATGTTGATGTACGTGTGGCCGGGCAGTGTGACGGTACTGTCGTTTACGCGGCCATCCAGTTTGAGGAAAGCCAGTACACTGCCGGTGAAGGCAACACCACCAATGACGAGGGTGAGCATTGCTATCAGAATCGACCCCTGGGAAAAGCTTTGTGCTTCGTACCCATTATACAGTTCTACCATGGCCAACAAGACGGCACAAGCTCCCCCAAATCCATTAAATAAAGAGACCAGTTGAGGCATGGCAGTCATCTGAACGCGCATGGCCATCAACCATCCCAGGATGCCACCGATGGCCAGGCCACCGAAGATCCACAGATAGTTGCCGGGGCCGGTCAATGGCTCTACCATGGCCAGAACAATGGCAATACCCATGCCTGCGGCGGCCCACAAGTTACCATTGCGTGCCGTGGCCGGCGAGCTCAGCTTGCGCAGCCCAATGATAAACATTGTTGCACCGATCAGGTATCCGAAATCAACCCACAATCCTCCCATGGTTATTCGCTTTTCTTTTTCTTAAACATTTCCAACATCCGGTTGGTGACGGCAAAGCCACCCATGACGTTGATCATTCCTAATACGACAGCCACCAACCCAATCGCCAAGGTTAAATAATCATCGGATGGGGTCTCACGTAATAACAGTATCCCACCAATGATGACAATTCCACTTATGGCGTTGGCGCCGGACATCAGAGGGGTATGCAATACGGTCGGGACTTTGGCAATGACCTCAAATCCCAGCAGGATGGCAAAAACCAGCAACCAGATTAATAACTGGTAGTCCTGGTAAAATTGAGCAATGGATTCCAACATAAGATTTAGTTGTTTTTAGTCAACCAGGCAGAATGGATGATTTCGTGGGACTTGTCATCCACCACATTTCCATCCTGAATAAATATTTTGAAAAAATTGAATATGTTATTGCTGAAAAGGAAACTGGCATCCTGCGGCATTTCGGCGGCCAGATTGGAGTCGCCTACGATTTTGATGCCGTGTTTTTCTACGACTTTTCCGTCTTCCGTCAGGGCACAGTTACCTCCCGTGGAAGCGGCCAGATCCACCACGACCGAACCGGGTTTCATTTTTAGCAACGTATCTTCGGGCACCAGCAAGGGAGCTTTACGTCCCCTCACCTGAGCCGTCGTGATGATCACATCGGATTTGGCAGCCCGTTCCTGAACGAGAGCCCGTTGTTTTTGCAGGAATTCTTCCGACTGTTCAACCGCATATCCACCGGCAGCCGTGTCGTCTTTGGCTCCTTCTACTTCGACAAATTTTGCGCCCAGGGAAAGTACCTCTTCTTTAGCGGCGGCGCGGGTGTCAAACGCTTCAACGGCCGCTCCTAAACGCCGCGCGGTTGCAATGGCCTGCAATCCGGCCACTCCGGCGCCCAATACCAGTACCCGAGCTGGTCGTATCGACCCGGCGGCGGTGATCAGCATGGGAAAATAACGCGGCAGATGCATGGCAGCCACCAGAACTGCCCGGTAGCCAGCCACCGAAGCCATGCTTGAAAGGACGTCCATTGCCTGAGCCAGTGTCGTCCTGGGGATCATGTCCATACTGATGACCTCTTTATTCATTGCCTTAAGTTTCTGGACGTAGCTGTCATCGAAATAAGGAGCAAACATGGAGATAATCCAGGTTTTGTCATTGGTTTTGGCGTAATCAGCTTCTGCCAGCGGATCGGCAGAAATCAGGATATCGACCTTCTTCAGGACTTCTTCCCGGGACCCGAAAGTGACTTCCTGATAGAGTGAATCCGGAAAGGATGCTGCGGTGCCCGCATCTTTCTCCATCATGATGTCCAATCCCAGGGATTTGAATTTTGCAACCATATCCGGCACCAGCGCTACTCTGCGGTCCCGTATTTCTTTCACTATGCCAAGAATCATAAGCGTTGCGGCTGATTTTTCGCGAAAATTAGGAAAAA
>JAGQXC010000581.1 GCA_020436785.1 Saprospiraceae bacterium
GATGCAGCTACGACTTCCGCCGACAATTGCTTCATACCCCGGTCCCCGGTAACTGCCATGTCCCCTCCAGCCCAATCGATGATTTTTGCTGCAGTACTATTGCCCGTGATGACCAGGTAGATATGGGACGCCTGACCGAAATGGATCACCAGTATCTTAGGACGCGGTACATCGGTGCGTACCGACGCCAGCGCCGTTTCCATGTCTTTGTCCAGTTGGTCACACAATTCCCGGGCTCGTTCTTGCTTGTTGAAATATTGCCCCATTTCCACTATCAACGCTTTGGTGGTTGGAATATCCGTGGCCGAGGTCTCGAAGACTTTCATGGGTATTTTCAGATCTTCCAGTTGACGGACTACATGTTCCGGACCGATGTTGTTGTCATGAATGATCATAGTAGGGCGGGCGGCGAGGACCGCTTCGGCACTTAAGGCACGGTGATAACCGATGGTTGGCAGATCTTTGATTTCAGGAGGGTACGTGCTGGATACATCCACAGCAACAATGTCTTGTTCCGCGCCTAAAGCCCAGATGATTTCATTGTACTGCTTGGCAATCACCACCACCCGTTTTTCCTGATCCTGTTTCTGATCCTCGTTAGCAAAACGTCCACAGGCAGAGATCAAGGACAGGAATAGTACAGCTACAAATAAGATTCGCATGGTTAACTATTTAATTGGAATAGGAACCCGGGTCAGTGTTGGATGACCCGGGTTGCTAGGTCAGAAATGATAATTAAGTCCGATGCCTCCGAAGAAAGTGATATCCTGGGAAGCGGGGATGTAGGCATCCGGCAACTGGTTCACAAATACCATATAAAAATACTGGGTCCCGGTGATGTTCTGGACTCCTGCGTAAAGATCCAGATCCCATTTTTGCATGGATTTACGAAAACCAATTTTACCGTTTAACAAGCCATAAGCATTGGCTTTGTTCTCTCCATCCGAGGTGTAGGGCATTTCACTTTGATAATGGAAATTCAGGTTGCCGTAAAATCCAGCTTCGGTGACTGCATCCAGACCCGCATTAAAAACGACAGGCGCGATCCCGGCAACGGCATTCCCGGAATAATCATCTACGATGGTCATGTCCTTACCATTGGCGTCCTTACCGATGCGTTCAAACGTGAAGTCTTTGTAATTAAAATCTGAATAGGTCAAATTGGCAAACGGACGCAACATCTGCATAAAACCATTGCCCGGAGTGACCAGATCATACCGTATCAGGACTTCCAGCCCTTTATTGTCCAGTTTTCCACCATTAACAATGTAGGAATACAGCGTTGCCGTATTATCAGGATTTTGCACGGTCTGTGTGGTAAACTTGTCCATGAAGTTCGCCTGGAACAATGCAATGGAATAATACATCCGATTGTCCATCAGTCTTCCGGTTGAACCAATCTCAATCTGGGCACCCCGTTCAGGTTTGAGTCCGGTATTGAGTTGACCGGTCGTGGCAATCAAAACATTCGAACTTACCGGAGCTTTGTAACCAACCGAATAAGAGGCATACAATTCGGCGGCCTCTCCAAAAGACTTTTGCAGTGTCAGGTTTGGTGAAACCAATCCCGAATAACTGGTCTGGTAGGATTGTAATGTCTTATTGCCGGGATGGTTATTCGAAAGTGCCCAGAGCCGGTCATCCAGGCGGATGGACATGCTGCTGATGCCCATACCGGCGTTAATGCGAAAATCCGACGGCAGATGCAACGTCCACTGCGTGAAGTATGAAGCAGTGCTGTTGGTGGTGGCCTGATCGGAACGCAAACTGGTTATGATGTTGTAACCTCCGGGATTGGTACTGTCGGCTCCCATGCCATAGCCGATGGTCTGAGCATTCATTTTCTGCAACTCCAAACCGGTTATCCCGGTCAATCGGAGGTTGTTATTCAGTTCGAAATTGGTGTTGAAGACCGACCGGAGACCATAGTTTAGGGGATATTTATCGGTCCAGCCACCGGCAGAACTGTTGTCCAGACTTTGGCCGGAGCCAAAAAATGAAGTTGTATTGGCTATCCGGTTGTTAAAGGTATAAGTATGGCCAACACCGGCCCGGTAGGTGCGCACGGCAGAATGGGCATTGTTGGCTATGTACCGGCCATTACCGGAATAGTCGAAGGACTCGTATTGGTCGATGGTCAGCTCACCATTACGTTCGTCATAGCTGTCGCTGTACCCCAAATAGGTGGTCAGCGATTGGCGGGAGTTCAAATCAAAATCACCCATTACATTGACGAAATCTTTGTGTGATGCGGTGTGCACCATAAACCCGTCGAAATTCTGATGTCCGTAATTAACCAGTAGTGATGAACGATTGCCGCCGATCGCCAACCTGGTGGTGGTACGTAATAACCCATAGCTACCAGCCATGACATCCTGGCCCAGAGTGAACGAATTTTTCGGGGCTTTTTGCGTCTGTAAATTGACCACTCCGGCAATGGCGAGCCCATAGAGGGTTCCGGCAGGACCTTTAAGAACCTGAACATTGCTCAAAGATCCGAAATCGATGTCATCCATAGCCGTCACTCCCTCCGCATCCGTTACGGGGATTCCGTTGATGTAGGCTTTCAAGCCCTGCATGTCGAAGTTGTTGTTGGCGCCCCGGAACCCAATGCCATTACCATAACCGCGGATGTTGATTTGCTGACCGGCAGAGTGGGTTCGGCGTTCCATGGATACACCGGGAATGTTGGAATTGATGGCATCATCAAGAAAAAGTCCTGTTCCCCGATTCAAATCAATTTTATCGAGGGTCGCGATGGGCCGGTATTGCTCCGCCAATGCATTCTTCGGTAATGCTGAGGCGGTCACTTCTACCTCGCCGAGGTTGTGCATACTGGGAAAGAGGGCAATGATGACCGGCTCTTCCGAATTGCAGTTCAAAGTACGTTTGGCAGGTTCATAACCCACGTAGGTTATTTCCAGCGTAATTGAGGTTCCGGTGCATTCGAGCATAAAATCACCATTGCGACCGGAGGTGGTTCCCATGCCGGAGCCGGAGCTGATGTCTGCACCTTCCAGGGCAATTTGGGTATTTTGATCCACCACCTTCCCCTTGATCATGGTTTGGGCAAATGTCATGAGGCTACAAAGAAAGCTCACGACGAAAAGAATATATTTCTTCATGGAGTATAAGCTTTTTACATTAGACAAAGAGAAGCAGCCCATTGCCAGATCGTGCAATGGACAAAATGCAGTATTCCAAGCTTGTCTAGGCGAATTGGGGCGGTGGTGTCGGCGGGGGTGTATGCCAATGGAAGATCCAGCGCATCTCCGGGATGACCTGGAGAGCGCGGAGTGCTGCGATCACCGGTAACCCAGCCAAATCCGTACAGAAGAGTCCATTGAAAAAATGAAGCAAACGGTATTGGTTTTTTTGTTGCCCGGATTGATGGGTCGCTGCGCTGTTGAGGATGGTTTCAAGCTCGTGGGCTAGTTGGGTTTCTTTATGATCCCACCAACACCAATAGTAGACAGAATCGCCACGAGTGGTCATTCTGACCACATCGTACATTTTACCCTGGTACTCAAACTCGTGTTTATCCTCCCAATTAAGTTGATGGTTAGCTTCCGGTTTTGTAAAAGCAAGTAAGGTCAGCTTCGATTCATCCATTCCGCTGAGGATTCGCTCTTTTACTTCATGACGAATTTGCCGGATCTGGAGGGAAAAAAAAGTATACGTGGCAGCAATAGGGACTGTCAGGATGAGCAGGAGAAATATGCCGGCGATCTTACTTCTCACATCAAACAATGTGCGGGAAAGATAGGAAATGGCCGACAATGTTTGACTTATTTCCGGTAACGATTACCATTCCCCCGGCCTCAGGAGGTTAAAGTGATCAGGTTTGGCTGCTTTTTAGCCATCCCGAAAAGACCAATATCAGGTTAAAGATCCAACCGGCAGGGTAGGGCAGTACCAATATCAGCCACCACCAGGAAAGGGAAGAATCACCGCCCCATCCACCTAGCCAGGAGAAATAAAACATAAAAAATACTCCGATCAAGATCAATAAACTGGCCATCAAATACCTCCGCCA
>JAGQXC010000582.1 GCA_020436785.1 Saprospiraceae bacterium
GTGCACAAAGGCCTGAAGATCCGGCAGGGTAGCACCGACCGATGGCGAACGATCATCACCTGATGGGCGCCAAAGAAAGGTGAATCAGTTAAGCTAATACTCTATTCTGTTCGTGCACCGTCAGCGAAGGATGGTCACATCGCCCCGATCGATCCGGTGATCCGCCGAACCATTACGCATGACTACATAATCCAGCATCCAAACATAAACATCAGGAGGCAGTGGTTTGCCCTGGCAATTTCCGTCCCAGCGGGTTTCATCGAGGCCCGTCCTTTGAAAAACCAGACTTCCCCAACGATCGTAAATCGTAAATTGGCGAACCTGATAATCGTAATCACAGCCCAGGAAAAATTCCAATTGATCATTCACGCCATCTGCGTTGGGTGAGAACACCGAGGGGACATAAACCCGGCAGGAACAATCCTCCACACCTACATGGGTTGTAAAAACAAAGTCACCACAAGTATTAGAAACAAGCAGTTGGTAGGTACCCGGTACGCTCACGTGGTATTCATTTCCGGAATGTCCGTCCGACCAGCTGATTTTGCCCGGCCATGGTGAAATTATTTGTAACGATTCATTCTGACATAGGATCGTATCCGTAAAGAAGTTTTGATTGCGTGTATCCAACACCATCACCGTGTCGTACAGGATGCAATCACCAATAAAGGCTTCCACGCTGTACCTGCCAGGTCTGGTTATGGCCATGAGGGAGTCCGTTGCACCGGTATTCCAACGATAAGTCGCATCCAAAAATCCGGCATTTACCGTAATGGGAAGACCTGCGCAAAGCAACAGCGTATCCGGCAAAGGGTCAAAAGGGCGGATGAGCACGTCGTCAACATAAAAAAAATTAATAAATGGAAAGGTGAATTCTTCAAATTCCACCATAGTCTCCTCCGTGCTTCTGAAATTGCCCAAGATGGCAAAGCGTTCTCCACCTTCTGCCTGGTAACAACCACTGATGCGTGTCCACCCTGAGGTGTCCTTAACCACTTTGCCACGGTGTTCGATTACCGGGTCAAGTGACATGGCTTTTCGGGCATCAATCCGTTCAGAATAAAAAGTGTCGGTAAGTGCCAAACCGATCGCATCCGAGTAACCGTAATGAAATGTGGAATTAAAATCCGGCGAAACGTAAAATTCAATAAAATAATATTGCCCAGCCTGCATGGATTCCGTCAGCGATGTTTCGATGTATTCGCTGTTACCCGTATTCCCTTGATCGTAATTGATTTCATTATAAACAAGCAGGTAGGCATATCCAGATCCACTCCTGGGCAACTGATAACTATCCAGCGAATGACCGGCAAAAGGAGGCCGGATTCCGTCGTGTGCAGAACAACTGTTAAAAAGGTCGGGGCTACCATTTGTGGCTGACTGCCAAAATCTTGCAAAAGAGATTTGATCATTTTCAAATGGACAATCCGTAAGGTCATCAAATCCCGGATTAGGGATTAAATTTTGTGAAATTCCGGCGGTAAAGACAAAGAGAAGAATCCCAATAACACTCTCATTAATCATTATCAATTCTTTAATGGATGACCAATTCTTTATCCGTAATTTTAATTGGATTTTCAGGTTATTATTTTGGTAAAAATGGTGTGCGTAAAGGTGCATCGGACGGCCCTTCTAAATTGGTTCGTGTATGGCCTTTCCCCAGGTACATCTATTTGTTTCATAACGTACTTACCAACCGGAAAGTGTGACCCGGTCAATTAAAAAGTATCTTTCATCCAGATCAACAATAACGGTAAGCGGAAGGTGTTTGGAATCCAGATGAAAGTTCCTGTCCGGGAGATGATTGGTATGGCGAATGTTCCTTCATTACTCCGTAATAGCTCAGGATTTTACCAAGAGCGCCTGATGATTGAAACGTAAATTATCTCCTGACTAACTACTTACTACAGACTACTATCCTTATTTTCACTCCATGGACCTCGCCACCATACCAAAAATCGAATTGCATGTACACCTCGATTGCTCGCTCAGTTATCAGGTGGTCCAGCAGTTACGGCCCGGCATCACTGAAGCAGAATACCAGAGTCAATTCATTGCTCCTTTCCCGAGCCAAAATCTGGGCGAATACATTCATACGGCATCCCATGGAATCGAATTGATGCAGGACCGGCCTGGCCTTCAAGCGGTTACCATGGACCTTTTTGATCAACTGGCAAAGGATCAGGTGATCTATGCAGAGATCCGGTTTGCACCGCTGGAGCACATTGTGCAGGGCCTGACTCCGGAGGCCGTCGTTGAGGCCGTTCTGGACGCCATGACCGCCGCACGAAATCAGTATGGCATCCAGGCCGGACTGATCCTGTGCACCCTTCGGCATTATGCCGCAAAGCAAAGCATGCAGACTGCCCAACTGGTTGTGAAATACCACGACAAAGGGGTGTGCGGTTTTGACATTGCCTCCGACGAAGCACATTATCCGGTAGATAATCATGTGCAGGCATTTCAGCTGATTCACGATGCCGGTATCCCATGTACCGCCCATGCCGGTGAAGCCCGCGGTCCCGATTCGGTCTGGGAGACCTTGCAGGAATTCCAGCCGGCACGACTGGGACACGGTGTCCGGGCAGTTGAAGATCCATCCCTGTTGCGCTACCTGAAAGAGCACCGGATCTTCCTCGAAATCTGCCCGACCAGCAATGTTCAAACCCAGGTGTACCCGAGCATTGACGAACATCCGATTAATGAATTGTACCGGTTTGGGATCCCTCTCTGCATCAATACAGATGGTCGTACCTTGTCCAACACCACCCTGCAACAGGAATACCAGCGGGTTGAAAAGACCTTTGGATGGTCGCTGGAAGATTTTGTACAGTGTAATATCGCAGCCATTGAAGCGGCTTTTTTGAATGATCACGAAAAAGAGGAACTAAAAACCCTGTACATCTCCCTTTCCGGTTCCTTATGAAAAAGCAGGTTGGCTATTGGCTTTTTTGCGCCCTGTGCATATGCAGTTGTTCCCGTGAAGCAGATCCTTGTGCTCTAACCGGCGCGCCAGATTGTGGCCCGGATGACTGGAATTCCTCGTTGTATGTATTACCCTACCCTTCCGGTGATTCCTATGTCGTCAATCAGGGCAATCACAATCCTTGTGGTGGACATCAAGGAGCGTATGAATACGGCTATGATTTTTCGATGCCGATTGGTTCGGTCGTCATCGCTTCCCGGGCAGGCGTGGTGACCGAGATTCGCAACAGCCATCCTGATGGAGAGCAACTGATCCCTGGCAATGAGAACCTGGTGAAAATACTCCATGTTGACGGCACCACCGCCGGTTACAGCCATCTCAAACAATACAGTGTTGTCGTGAAGACCGGTCAAGAAATCCTTCAGGGGGATACGCTGGGCCTCAGCGGGAATTCGGGCAATACCGGCAATTTCCCTCACCTGTATTTCCATCTGGCTACCTGTGATGAACCAACCACTGCCGGTTGCGCCACCCTGCTGGTTAAGTTTCGCAATACGCGTCCCAATCCCTGCGGTCTGATCATGGGTGAATCGTACGAAGCACAGTAGTTGGATTTTAGATTCCAGATTTTAGATATTAGATTTTATTCTCTAATGTCCATCATCCAATATCTATCAAAACAAACCCCTGCCAACGCTCGATAGCGAATGACAGGGGCGCTTATGATACCAAGTATTATTTTAGTAGACGTTGGACTCTGGATTTTAGAATTAAGATTTTAGATTTTAGATTTTAGATTCTATCATCTAATGTCTAATGTCTAATGTCTAACATCTAAACATCTCCCCTATGCCAACCCTTTCAGCATCAGATTCCAATACATAAAGGGCAATCCATATTTTTTCAGCAGCCACATGGAATATTGCTCCTTGGTGGTGTCGACAAACCGGGAGATCATCGGATCACTCATGCGTACGTTGTCGTATCCGAATTCGGCCAACAACATTTTACCATAACCGGTGACCAGGGGACACGATGAATAGCCGGTATAAGCATCCGACATTGTTTTATCATGAGCCCGCAGGTGCATGATGTTTTCGACAACTACCGGGGCTTGTTTGCGCACGGCGGCACCGGTCTTGGCGGTGGGCAGGTCGGCGACATCACCCAAGGCAAAGACATTGGCATATTCCTTATGCTGTAAAGTATTAATGTTGACGTTAGCCCATCCCGCCTGATTGGCCAGTTTGGTTTTACGGAAAAAGTCCGGGGCCGATTGCGGAGGCGCCAGGTGCATAAAGTCAAAAGGTATTTCCACTTCGGTCTCCGAGATCAATTTCTGGCCAAAGTCAAACTCGTTGTGATACAACTTGGCCGGATTGTCGGCATTGGCGGTAATCTTGTAGTAGGCTTTCTGGTTTGGGCCATCGACCCGGATCAGTTGATGGAAGAAACGCAGCTGGATGTGTTTGCGATCGACCACCTCCATCAGGGTCTTGGCAAATTCCGGTGTTCCGAAGATGATGGTTCCCGGTGTGGCGAAGATGATATTGGTCTTGTCCCGCACGCCGGATTTCCGCCAATAGTCATCGGACAAATACATGATCTTTTGCGGTGCTCCACCACATTTAATTGGGGTGGCCGGTTGGGTGAACAAAGCATTGCCACCTTTGAAAGCCTGCAGGTTTGCCCATACCTGCTTCGGATTGGTATAGATGCTGCCTACCATGTTTTTATCCATGGTCTCGGCCAGACCGGGAATCAAACTCGGATCGATCTTGATGCCAGGAGCGGCGACCAGGTATTCGTAGGTGATTTTGTCGCCATTTTCGAGAATAACCTGATTTTGATCAGGCTGGATGTCGGCCACTTTTTCTTTGATCCAATCGACGCCTTTGGGTATCACGGAAGACATCGGCCGGGCCGTTTTGGGGAAGTTAAAGGTACCGGCAGCCACCAATGTCCAGGCCGGCTGATAATAATGGGTGTCGGCGGGGTCGATGATGGCCACTTCGAGATTCCGATCCTTTCTTTTCAGTTGTGCCGCTACGGTTATCCCTGCAGTCCCTGCACCGATAATCACAACGGGGTATGATGATTTTTTCATGATTTTGGATTTTAAATGAGTTAGAAAATCAGTGCGGGAGTTTTTTGCGCAATAAACCGTAGACGAATGTCCCCAACATGGCGCTTGCCAGGAAAACAATCAGAACGGTATACCCACTCCCTAGTAAGATGAACATTGGCCCCGGGCAGACACCGGCAAGCGCCCATCCCAGACCAAAGATGAATCCACCTAGGATGTAGCGTGGATACGTTTTGTCTTTATCGTGGAATTGAATTTCCTCTCCTTCGATGGATTTCAAATGATTGCGTTTGATGATCTGAACGCCGATGATCCCGGCAGCAATGGCCGACAGGATGATGCCGTACATGTGGAAGGACTGGAAATTGAACATTTCATATATACGGAACCAGGAAACGGCTTCCGATTTATAGAGGGTAATCCCAAACAATATTCCTACGAAGATGAATCTTGACATTTTCATGGTTCAAACGATTGAGGCGTTATTTAAAAATGAGCGGGTAAAGGAAATGGATCATGACCAGTCCACCCATAAAGAAGCCGGCGACAGCGACCATGGATGGAAGCTGTAATGCACTGATGCCACTAATGGCATGACCGGAGGTACAACCGCCAGCGTAGCGTGCTCCGAAACCAACCAGAAATCCGCCGACGACAATCACCAGAATTCCCTGTAGCGTAAAGAGCGCTTCCCAACTATAAAATTCGGGAACCAGGGGCACCTGGCCTACCTGATAGTCCATACCCAGCTTCTGTAAACTGGCTACCGTCGCCACCGAGACATGGGCCAGGTCTCCATCGTTGGGAATGAAATAATGGGAAGCAAGGTATCCTCCAAACATGGCGCCCAGGGCAACCAGCAGGTTCCAACCCTGGGATGACCAGTCAAATTTGAAAAAATCGGCAAATTCACCCGCCCCATCGGCGGCACACATGACCCGAAAATTGGCGGAGATGCCAAATTCACGGCCAAACCATAACAGAATAAACATAATGATGGCAATCATGGGTCCACCCACATACCATGGCCAAGGCTGGCTGATCCAGTCCTTGAGATCCAGAAGAAATTGCGGTACCATAAGGCAAATAATTTGTTTAAAATTACAACATCAAGTTCGCTGAATTATGTGATCATGATCACAGCCGACCAGGATCATTTCAAGGGATGATTTTTATTGCTTTATTGACCTGTCCATCGGCGGAACAGCCGCTTCAATTTCGACTTCTGACTGGGGCGGGGAGCTGAGGAAACCACCACCTCACCGGAAGCGTCGATCAATAAATAATGCGGCAACAGGAGCATGGGTCGGCCATCCACCTGACCATCGGCAAAACGATGCCGGAGGTCCGATTGAGCATGTTCAGAGAGAAAGACGTGGGAACCACGGATGGATAGATCCCGGATGTAATCATGCCAAACCAAATAACGGTCCTGGTCATCGAATGAGAGATAAAGCAAGCGTACGCCATAGCGTTCGGCCAGTACATGCACCTCCGCCCGGTGACGCATTTCTTCGCGGCACGGACCGCACCAGGTAGCCCAGAGATCGACATAAACCGTCTGACCCTGAAAAGGGCGGATGATGTCCTCCCAGGAGGTTAATCTGCCGGTATCATCGAGGATTACAACCGAAGTGTCGGTTTGTGCACGGACAAAAGGCAGACAAATAAAAAAGGTAATAAACCAGAAGAAGGCGGGGATCGGGTTAATCTTCCATGTCATCATCCTGATCGTCACCCATACCAAGATCATCCATCCCATCGTCGTCATCGTCATCGTCGGCCGAGGAGCTGTCATCGGCCACATAATCGGCCATGTGATCCAGGTCAGAATATTTTTCGGTGTATTCTTCTTTGGCGGAGGACTTCAGATTGCCTCTGTCGTCATAGTCCTCGTCTTCACGAACGATTTCTTTGGCCTGAGCCAGCGTCATTTTGACCAGGTAGTACCGGTCGTCCGTCTCGAAGGGCAACGCACTCACTTTTAATCCGTCCTTATTGGTATAATAAACCAAATGACCGGCGAAGCCATTGGGATAGGCCAATTTGATTTGCTGTTGAGTATCCTCATCCAGCTTTTCAAATTCTTTGATTACGCGTGGCTTGTTCGTTGACATAAAATGCTTTGATTGATGGGGTGAAAATAAATCAGTTTATCTATTAACCAAACAGAATCTTAAAAAAGTGTTAATGTGCGTCCTGCAAGATTGATGCCATTCCGGCATTTCTACCGGTATTGGACGCTACCCATAACGAAATCAATAACCACCTTCGTCTAAATCATCCGGTTTGGTTTCGGCGTCCACTCCTTTCAATGGGTCGAGAATGGCTCTGGTTGCGGTAGCCCCGATCCGGGTGACACCCAGCTGAATGACTTCCCGTGCCCGTTCCAATGAACGGATACCACCGGCAGCTTTGACCTGAATGCCGGGTTTTGCATGTTTTCGCATCAGCTTCAGGTCTTCATCCACGGCACCGCCGGTTCCGTAGCCCGTAGAGGTCTTCACCCAATCCACCCCGATCTCGTTACAGATTTCACAAGCCTTGATTTTCTCCTTATCCGTCAGGTAACAATTCTCAAAAATCACCTTGATCTTTACATCCCGGGCATGGGCATAGGTGGTAATGCGTTGCAACTCTTGCTGAACGTAGGCCGTATCCCCGGACTTTAATTTTCCGATGTGCAGCACCACATCCAGTTCAACCGCGCCTTGTTCAATGGCCTCGCGGGTTTCGGCCATCTTGGTTTCGGTCGTATGTGCACCATGGGGAAATCCGATGACCGTCGAAACTTTTACTCCGGTGCCGGCCAGCAAGGTGCTCGCTCGTTTTACGTCGCTGGGACGCACGCAAACGGTAGCGACCGCATATTCTGCGGCCAACCGGCAACCTGCATCCACGTCCTCATCGGTAAGCTGTGGCTGCAACAGGGAATGATCGATCATAGCTGCTACCCGTGCATACGTCAGCTTTTCTTCAAGGTCCATAATTCGGGTGTTTTACTTTGTGCCCAAGATAAGGGGTTATCCAAAGGTCTCAAAAAAGATTATGCCGGGTTATTCGCAAGACGATCCCGTTAATCGGTATGCTCTGCGGATTTAAACACCTTGACCGGGAACAGTAAAGAACAAATCGGCTTACTAAAATACCTGACAATTCCATTATAATCTTCACCCTGGGACCAGAACAAGAGTACTGAATCGTGCAAAAGGAGATGTAAATGAACCATGGCGGGTTCGTATTCGCGGGATTTCGCGAGCCAGGCACAATGGGTCGGTTTAATGCCCCATTTGATCAACCGGTAAAAAAGACTTCCCTTTTCTGGCATCGCATGCGCGGATTCAAAATGTATTTCCAAGGCCTTAATATCCTGAAATGGGATTGCCATCAACTGAGTTGCTGAGCGGTCGTTGACCCATACCAGCAATCCCAGCCTTAATAGTTCAAAACTGACTTTGAAGTCGATGTGATGCCGTTGTTGCTGACGATCCAGGGTGGGATGACCGCCGCCATACCAAAGTAGCGGGCTATAGGTGCCGCGGAATTTCCAACGATTTTCCCGGGTATGTTTCCCAAGTTGATCGTAGCGTTCTTTGAGGAGCCGGTAAGTGAAAGGATGTACTTCTGGAAACGGCATGAAATAATAAAAATGAATTTGATTTCATTCACCTAATTAACTGGTGAATGGGTTGATTGTTCCAGGTAAACAACAAAAAAAAGGACATGTCCTTTGTCATGCCCTTTTTCAATAAAACCAAAATGACTGCTGAAGATGGCGGGCTTCTTGCATGAAACCCTGCTCTTAACCTACTTTATTTCTTTAGTTGGCGCAGCTATCGATCAACGCCTGCAATTCATCCCTGCTGTTGAGTGTAACCTGACTTCCGTCGGTCAGCTCTACCGTAACCGGAAAGTCAATCTCGGGATGGCCTTCCGAACCGGGATGGTCGGCACGCCATGTGTGTAACGCCTCGTGCAAAGCCTGGCGGTCAGCGACTTCCTGGGTCGTACTGTCAGGAAACACCAGGGTTATCGGGAATACAGGAGTGAAACAAGCTTCACCGTGTCCACCACCGTTCGGACCTCGGTCACCAGGACCATGGCCTCTGCCATGTCTTCCCCCGGGGCCCTTACAAGCGGCTGCCAGCGCCATCAATTCCTCCTTCGTCTCAACCAGGATGACCGTCCCGGATGAATCGATGACACTGAGTGGAAAAACCAATTCGGGGCGAGCTGTCGCATCGGGGTTTGCTGTTTTCCAATCGTGAATGGCCGTCCGCATCTCTTCATTTGTAGCGACATCCTGGGTAGACCCATCCGGAAATTGAATGGTGACCGGATAGACAAATTCGAAACATCCACCGCGACCACAACTTCCGTCCATGTGGATGCTATCCATGGCGTTATCCGTATAAAACTGGACGCCTGTCAGGTCTTCATTATTCTTCTGACAGGCTACCAGACCAAAGGCAATCAATGCAAAAACACCTAGCAGGCTTCCCAAAATTTGCTTCATAGTATATTCTTTTAAAACAGTGAACAAATCAATTTTTACTAGTAAGTCCACTTGCGGATGTTTGTACTCATTGTGCTGATTTATTTTTTGAAATGGACGTTGAATTGTCCGGAAAAGCTGATTTTTGAATATCCATCGATTTGATTACCGGGACGGTATGAGTACAACATCCAATAAATGGCCTTATCAGGGAAACCTGTTTACCGTGAGACGATTTTCGTACTTACTGATGATTTTTTGGATCATCTCCTGTCAGAAAGACAATGGCATTCATGTTATTGATGCCCGGGTTCAGCCCTATGTCGATCGGTTTCTTAATGAAGGAGAATTGCGTGGGGTCGTGCTTGATGTTGACGCGGTGGGATTGGAAGCCCGGATAGAAACGGTGTTGTTTCAGTCCAGTGGCCATGTCCTCGGATTTTGCAATAACGAGGACAAAGACAATCACTACATCGTTTTGGATGCGAAATACTGGCCGACAGCGACGGATCTGGAAAAGGAATTATTGGTCTTTCATGAATTGGGACATTGCCTGTTGGGCCGGGACCATGACGACACCACCCTGGCTGATGGTACCTGCTTGTCCATCATGCATAGCGGTACCGGATCCTGTCGCAATGCCTATAGCATAGCCACCCGGAAGGCCTACCTCGACGAGTTATTCCGGAATTAGCAACATTTCCATCTGCTCAGGGGTTTTAGGTCCATTTCAGATGGTACAAATCCAGCCGGCGGTCCTGTATGTTCCGGACACTGCCATAACGGTGGAGCTCTTTCAATAAGTCCACATCCAGATCGGCGATCAGGATCATTTCGGTATTGGGCGTCGCTTCTGCTTTTATGCCTCCGGTTGGAAAGGCAAAGTCACACGGGGTAAAGACGACCGACTGGGCAAACTGGATGTCCATGTTATGTACTTTTGGAAGGTTCCCCACACTTCCGGCGATGGCAACATAACATTCGTTTTCAATTGCCCTGGCTTGTGCACAGGCCCGCACCCGGCTGTACCCGTTCTGAGTGTCTGTCAGGAAGGGTACAAACAGGATATCCATCCCCGATTCTTTCAACAAGCGGGGAAGTTCCGGAAATTCAACGTCGTAGCAGATGAGCACGCCTATTTTACCGCAATCGGTATCCAGGACCTTGACCACATCACCGCCAACCATGCCCCAAACCTTGGCTTCATCGGGGGTGACATGCAATTTGGTGTATTGTTCCCAGGTACCATCGCGACGGCACAGATAACCGATGTTAAACAACTTGTTATCCTTCACGTAGGGCATGCTGCCGGTAATAATGTTGATGTTGTACGAGATGGCAAATTGCACAAACGTATCACGCAACCGCTCGGTATATTCCGCCAGCTTACGGATGGCCTGGGCCTCCGAAAGGTCATTATAGGCAGCCATCAACGGCGCATTGAAAAATTCCGGGAAGAGAACAAAGTCGCTTTTATAGGCGGTCACTGCATCGATGAAAAATTCAACCTGCTCCACGAGGTCTTCAAAATCTTTATAGCGCCGCATCTGCCACTGGACAAGACCCAGGCGCACCGTATTTTTGATCAGGGTCGGACGGCGACTGGATTTTTTGTAATAAATATTGTCCCATTCCAGCAGGACGGCCGTTTCTTGCGACTCCTCATCACCCGGCATATAGCCCTGCATCACTTTAATCACGTGAAAATCATTGGCAATCTGGAAGGTAAGGACCGGATCAAAAACTTCACGGGTCTTTACCTTGTCAATGTATTCACGGGGTGACATCTTCCCGGCATACGTATGGAAATTAGGAATCCTGCCCCCAAAAATGATGCCTCGCAGGTTAAGGCTTTCGCACAATTCCTTACGGGCATCGTAAAGACGGCGGCCGAGACGCATACCACGGTATTCAGGCCGAATAAAAACATCAATCCCATAGAGGACGTCGCCATTGGGTTTATGCGTCTCAAAGGTGTAATTACCCGTTATTTCCCGGTAGGTGTGATCGACTTCCAGTTCCAGATAATCAACAATAATGGATAGGGCACAACCGACGATCTTGCCGTTGATTTCAATGCCAATCTGACCTTCGGGAAACAACTCGAGCAATTTTCCCAAATGGTGTTCCTTCCAGTAGGAACCCGGCCAGTTTTCATAGGCCTTGATCATCGCGGATTTCAGTTCCTGGTAGTCCTCCAGTTTCAGCGTCCGTACCGTTATTTTATCGATGGATGCGTCCATAAGTACAAAGTTATTTGCAGCCATGCCGGCCAAGTTAGGGCTAATAATATACGTTAACAGAAACTTAAATGGTGATTTTGTCAACTTTTAACGATGATTTGTGTCTATCTTTTTACACGGAATAGCAATTCAATGATGTCTTCAATCCGCCACTGGATACCCTGTATTTTGTTTATTGCAAGTTTCCTGGGGAGTAGTCCTGTCCTGTTCGGACAATCCTTCCGCGTTACGGGAATTGTCATGGACAGTATTTCATCCGATCCATTGATCGGAGCCCATGTCGTCATGCGTAGCCAGCGTGATTCTCTATCCACGGTCACAGAAACAGACGGTAGCTTTCAGATGCAATTGCGTCGGGGCATTTACCGGATGCATGTGTCCTATCTCGGTTACGGTTCGTATGAGCAAACCGTGACGATTCAAGGCAATACCAACCTGCCGGCCATTCACATGCAGTTGGAAGCAGAAACACTGGATCAAATTGAGGTCACCGACCGGGCGGTACGTGCCACCCAACAAGGCGACACAACGGCATATCGTGCGAGTGCTTATAAAACCAACCCGGATGCATCGACCGAGGATCTGGTCCGGAAATTACCAGGGATTACCCTGCAAAACGGCGAGGTCCAGGCTCAGGGAGAGCAGGTTCAAAAAGTGCTGGTCGATGGTCGTGAATTCTTTGGTAATGATGCCGGCGCTGCCCTGCGAAATCTACCTGCCGAAATCGTTGACCAAATCCAGGTCTTCGA
>JAGQXC010000583.1 GCA_020436785.1 Saprospiraceae bacterium
AGCATAAAATTTGTCTATCACCATGAAATCCATTCTTACGGTGGATACGGCTACTGGAACTTTTATGGCGATGTGACCCGCTTTGATCAGGTGACGAACGAATGGGTTTTGGTGCCGGGTCTTCAGGGTAAACCCACCGTAGATGCTACGAATTTCCGCTTTTGCTTTATCTACGATTCACTTCTTTACGCCTATTTCCAATGGTCCTGGCCCTACCGCACCAATCGCAACAATCCCATTAAGGAAGATGTGCTGTATTCGTACAATCTGAACACCAACCGGTGGAAACTAGAAGGTGATGTTTCAAATCACTTCCCGCGGCAGCTGGGTGATGCCCATTATGAATCCACAAATTACATCCTGGAATTTAATAAAGAGGGCATCGGGATCCTCCTGGACAAAAGGTCGCTGCAATTCAAATACAACCTGCCCCTTTACCGCTTGTCTGCACGCTATCCGGAACTGGTAGCGGGCAATACCCTGCCGTGCCGACAGGTCCGCAACGACTCCATCTGCCTTTACGACACCTCCCGGCTCCGCGTGGTGGTCAACCTGAAAGAGATCGATCAGGCCGCCTCCGGAACGTCCGAACCGTTGATTTTACCACCCTCCTGGGAGGCTTATGCAATTGGTCTGGGAGGTCTGGCATTGCTACTGACCGGTGCCGGAATTTTCTACTTGCGGAAACGAAAATCACCGCAAGTTATGAACGATTCCGCCGGCCGGATCCATGAAGAGTCCTCCTGGCCGGAGCTGCATCCCTACATCGGTCAAACCATCGTTCAGCAGGTGCTGGATGAATGCCTGGGCATCCAGGAGGTTGCTTCATCGAATATCCAACGGAATAAACGCTCCGCGCTCATCAAACAAATCAATGAAGACGATGCCACTGGATTCCACATTGAACGGGTAAGAAATGCCGAAGACTCGCGCATTTACGATTATCACATCCGCTTCATTCCAAAAAATTAAAATGGTCCTCCCTTGATGAGATGTTCCCTCCGCATATTGACGCTCCTCGTCCTTACCCAATTTTGGATCATTTCCATGCGGGCCCAGAATCTCATCCTGAATGACAGCCAGCCCTATCTGTCCGCAGCCCAGGTAAAGGAACTCCTTGTATCTTCCCGGAAATTGTTTTTGGACTATGGCATTCCTCCTGAAACCAAAGCCATGGTCATTAAGCTGGACACTTGTTACTACCTTTTTCCCGACGGTTACAATTATGTATTTCAGTGGCAAAGTCCCGCGTGGAAAAACCTGTATAAAGGGAAATTCCACGGAAGCAATTTCAACAGTTTCAAATTTGTCTACCAGGGAGTGATCTATTCGTATGGCGGTTTCGGTTTTATGCACTTCCATCCGGAGGTCACTTTTTTTGACCGGGGCAAAGGCGAATGGGAGATCATCCGTTGGGATGGAGATAAACCGAAAATTGAAGGCAAAAGTCAGGACCTGACCTTTATTTCCGGGCATCACCTGTACACCTATTTCAATTACCAATTGGTCCTCCGGCAACAACTGGATTATGAGGAATTAAATACCGTTTACCGGTTTGATCTTGACGCTCACGTTTGGGAGAAGGCGGGCAAACTGCAACCGGATTTTCAAACCACCACCAGGTACATGGTCCATGCGGCGGATTACCTGGCATTTATTTCCGATGAAGGCAATACGGCCATCATCAGCAAATTGGATTTAAGGTACAAACAGGGCATTTTACTGGCATCCATTTTCCCGAAGCGGAACGCCGTGCCGGACCGCCAGCCGCCCATCACTCAACATGTGTGTGGCAATAAAATATATTTTTTCCAGGACACCACTCCGTATTCACAGGTGGATCTGGACTCCGTTTACCGGGCCCATGATATGCGAACAAGATCCATTCTTCAACCGGCATTGGTCCTTAATAAAAAGGTCTGGATGACCGGCCTGTTTGTCCTGGTTGTATTATCCGTTACCGGGATCGCCCGATCATCCGGGACCAGGTCAGCGCGCCATGAACCCAGCGACCTCGAGAAAACCTATCCCTCACTTTTTGACCACATCAATCAGACCATCGACCTGGAGACCCTGGATAGGTGCCTCCATCTGGATGATTCCATTTCCATGAATTCGCGGAGAAACAAGCGGTCGCAGATCATTAAGGAGCTTAATCAGAA
>JAGQXC010000090.1 GCA_020436785.1 Saprospiraceae bacterium
GACGCACCGACGACAACTATCACGTGCAAATCGTCATGGATGCCAACGGGGTCACGACAAAATATGCACATTGATCCATCAAAAAGCTTAATTTAGAATACAATCAAGGCGTCATGGCTTGGATGATGACCAAGTTGAATGATCACGCTTTTAATATCAAAAAGTAAATCGATGTGAAAACCATTTTGATCGCGTTGCTGGCACTGGTCGTGCTGGTAATTCTTCTATTGGGTGTCTTTTATTTAATTTCCGGACATCCGGCTCCCATTAAAAACCAGGTCATTATCCATCGATCACAGGAAACCGTTTTTGACTTCATCGCCGATATGACCAACGAATTAAAATGGAATCCTGATGTGCAGGTCATGGAAAAACAATCTGCCGGACCGGTTGGACTAGGTACCCATTTCCGTGCTAAATGGTCATTGAGCCCCATGCTGGATGTGGAAATCACCCGCTTTGATCGTCCCCATGACGTCACCTTTGCTAACGGCGGTCCACTGGAAGTTAAACTGGAATTAAATGTCACCTCCCGGAATAATCAAACGGAATTAAATACCACGTTTTCTCCCACTCCTCATGGGTTTCTCCGGGCCATCTTTCCGATCATGAAGCGAAGTCTGATCGCCCAGGAAAGGGAGAATATGGTCAATTTGAAAAAAGTGCTGGAAAGTAACGGGTAACTCGAATCGATCCAATTTACCTTTGAACCATATTAATTGGTTTGGTTGATCAATTCCAGCCGGCCGACGATGCGGTTTTTTTCCAAAATCGTGCCGGGCGACAGGACAGCATTGGCGCCAATCTTAACATGATCTCCCACCAATGCCCCAAATTTAATGACCCCGGTATTTATCCGTTCACCCCGATGCATTACAAAGATGGTTTTATCGTTCCGTTCATTGAAGTGATTGGCACAAACGGATCCCGCCTCAAAATTCACATGGTGCCCAATCAGGCTGTTGCCGATGTAATTAAAATGCGCCGCGGCGGAATGATCCAACAACAGGGAATTTTTGATCTCCGAGCCCGGACCGATTTTGGCCGCATTACCCAAAAATACCGGTCCCCGCAAATACGCATGGGCAGCTATTAAAGCATTTTCGGAAATGATCAGTGTTCCCTTCAATGTAACTCCCGGCTCAATGATGGCCGTCTTATGGATGGCCTGGTTATTTTTAATAAAATAATCGCTACCCAGGAGTTTCAGGCGCTCCGTAAGGATGGTCTCCAATTGATCAATGATCTCCCACGGCTGCACCGGCTCGGCGCTCCAAAATGCATTGCTAAAATCCTGAATGTAGTCATCCAAGCGAATCATAACTCGTAAATTTCAATGGGCAAATCATCGGGGTCCTTAAAAAAGGTGAACCGTTTGCCGGTGAATTCATCCACCCGGACCGGCTCCGTAATAACTGCTCTGGTGCTCAAATAGCCGATGGCCTCGTTCATATCCCGGACAGCAAAAGCGAGGTGCCGCAATCCGGTCGCTTCCGGACCGGTTGTTCGTTCAGGAGGGTTGGGAAAGGAAAACAATTCAATTAAATATTGCCCGTTCAATGAAAGATCCAATTTGTAAGAGTCTCGCTCCGGCCGGTACACTTCGCGATCGATGCGGAATCCCAATATTCCGGTATAAAATAGTTTGGATTTTTCGTAATCCGAGCAAATGATCGCGATGTGGTGTAATCGTTCAATATTCACGGTGCCTGGTATGAAAGTTTACAGTAAAATGTTTTAATTAACAGGATTAAGTTACCGCATGGGGGTTACCTGGTCAGTCTGATCAATGGCTGATCCGGATGATAAAACCATTTGCTTTGCGCAGGTCATTCCGTTCGATCAATGCGATGATGTCTCCGCCGGGAAGTTGCTTAATGGTCCTAACCCTGCCTTCAATGGTCAATCCGCTGGTCTCTCCGGTCTGGCGGTTGTATTTCATCAGTCTGCGGTAAGCCAGTGAGCCCAGTAAAAAATAACCGTTCCAGTCCGGGATGTTGGAATCATCCACTTTTAACAGGCACGCCGGAGCGATGGCCTGCCCACCGCTGTTGGTCGGGACGGTCCAATAATGTTCGGGCAACACCGTGAATGTCTTTGCCGAATCTTCGGAAATCATTGAAACCGGGGCGCCATCGTAATTGATACCATAACTAAACAGGGGCCAGCCATAATTTTTGCCTTTTTCGATCAGGTTAAGTTCATCTCCGCCCTTGGGACCATGCTCAAGCCCAAACAAGGTATGGGTGGAAGGTTCAAAATACAAGCCTTGCACATCCCGATGGCCATAGCTCCAAATGGAAGTGGGCCCGGTAAATCCAGGTAAGACCGGATTGTCGGCCGGGATGCTGCCATCAGCAAGCAACCGGTGGATCTTCCCTGCATCGTCATGCAGATCCTGCGCATTCATGACCGGATTGGTGCTGGTGGACCAGTTGGAGTTTCCAAGGTTCAGAAAAAAGTGATCCTCATCCTCCCAGACGATCCGCATTCCATTGCCTGTATAGTTCTCACTGCGGGAAGTGAAAATCGGTTCAAACTGTGTGGCCATCTGGTCATTGACTTTAAAACGGGCCACTTTGGCGTGGCCGTCGTCTGACAAATAGGAAATATAAATCCACGAATTGTCTGCATAGTGGGGATGAAGGCTAATGTCCATCAACCCGCCGTGCAGGATGGCCCGCAAGCCCGGAGTTCCAAAGGTGACTACTCCCGGCATACCGCCTATCTCGGTCAAATTTCCTGCCTGGAAGTGGAATAATTTACCGATGCGGTCGGTGATGAAATATTCATCATCACCCACGATGGCAATGCCATACGGAATGACGAAGCCCTCCGCGATGGTGTCCATGGTAAATGAATCCTGACTAATGGAATAAGGGGAATCCGGTACGACCACCAGGTTGTTTTTACAGCTAATCAGAATAAAAAAAATTACACCGAGAAATTTGTGTTTAGTCATCATCACTTCATTTTGGTTTTTAGAATTCCAAAGATTTATCCTTGGCAATACGCCTTTTAATTCACCTTTTCCAATAGCGAAGGAGGTTTTGAAAAAATTGTTCTTCAAATTATATTTTAAGCACTACAACCATACTATTCCCCTGGAAAACCTTTTGTGGTGTCCGGAGGGATTCGTTCAAATGATTCTTTCAGGATAAATGGAAAAATCAGAAATATAAAATTAAGGATTTTAATCCAAATGAATCCAAGCCCAGTGGATTCCCTTAATTCAAGAGGCAAAATCCAACCTGATTTCGCTAAGGTCTGAGGAACGTAAATCGATCTGCATTTACCCATTTCCTTTGATTATCTTTAGTGTGAAAGTGGCAGGCCAGGTCTGATCCTGAACGAAAAGCCGGCTGGCCATCTGAGAGATCATAGCTACTAATTAACAACAGCCATTAACGACACATTGGCCTATGAAACGAAGTCACTTTTTAATTTCACCCCTTACCATCCTGGGCGCCCGGATTATTGCTAAAATCAAAGCCACCGTCACATCCAGAACGGGCAAGGGGTTTAAAGTAAATGCCGGAGAGGCCCGCTTTGGACAGCACTATAAAATGAAAGGCGTAACCCTCAATACCCTGGACATCAAGATATCCGGTTCGGATACGGGGGAAGACCTGGCTGTATTTGAGCAAACTGGTCTCACCCCAAACGGAGGGCCGCCGTTGCACATACATCCGCACCAGGACGAATGGTTCTATGTGATCGAAGGTAATTACCGGTTTCAGGTTGGTGACGAGCGCTATTCCATGGCGGCTGGAGACACCATCTTCCTGCCGCGGAATGTTCCTCATGCTTTTATCCAATTGACGGAAAAAGGGAAGATGATCGTTTCGTATTTACCAGCCGGTAAAATGGAAGCATTCTTTCGGGTGACTGATCAATGGACCGCCCCGCCATCTGCTGAAGAAATTGCTAAAGCATTCGCGGACCACGACATGCAGGTAGTCGGCAAGCCATTATCCATTGATTGATGAAATTGGATAAATCAGGCCTTTCTGAGACAATTAAATGCAAGCATTGATCAACCCAAAGCCGTTTGATCCTGTTGGTTTAATACAATCTGAATTATGCTTCTTCGCATCATTGTATTTTTAATCATCAACTTTGCCGCCCTGGGTATCGGTGGCCTCTTCACGAATTCAGGTGTCAATTCCGAATGGTACGTTTCCTTGAATAAAGCGCCCTGGACACCTCCCGGGTGGGTATTTGGCTTTGCCTGGACCACCATAATGATTTGTTTTAGCATCTACCTGGCCTATTTGTGGCCTCAGGTTGAAAATAAAAATGGCCTGATCGCTTTGTTTGTCGTGCAATGGCTTCTAAATGTGGGCTGGAATCCCGTCTTTTTTCACTATCATCAAACCGGTCCCGGTCTGATCGTGATCTCTCTGCTCACCGTGGTGGTTGGATATTTTCTGTTTCGCTACTGGCCGGAAGTAAAAGGGCGAACTCTGCTATTGCTTCCGTATCTGGTCTGGCTGTGCATTGCCACTTCATTAAATGCTTACATTTATTTAAAGAATTAAGTTTTGGGTGATGATTATTCATGCAACAAAAAAAGCGCTGAAAATTGCCGGCATAACCGCACTGGCAAACATTCCGGATGATTATCCGGCCATGCCAGGGTCCTGGACCGCAACGGTGATCTCCCTGGGCATACCTGGTAAAATGGCAACACTGCTGGTGCATGATGTCACCCGGATCACGCTTTTACTGGAAGGCAAATCATTGAACGCAACCTTGCCCCGGCTCAAGGATCAACTGATCCTTTTTCTCCAGCGTACCCATCATATGGAATTGTTGCCCTTGTTCCTGGTCCAGACACCCATTCAAATTTACGCACCTCCCAGCCGCAGCATGACCGCCCACGTCAATACCATATCCGGGTACATGCCCTACCAATTCAAACGGCATCAGACCGCTCAAACACTGGATTTCCAGCGCATTGAAGATATTTATTACGGTTACATTTTCACCACCAAACAATATGGCAAGAAATTCATTACGACCAGCGAAATCCTTGACCGGCTGCGCATGCATGTGGTCAATTAATTAGTAAAATTATGCAAAAGAATCACGCTGTCCGGCTTGAAAAAATCATACTATTTTGTGCAGACGTCCTCCGGCTGGTCGGGTTTTATCAGAAACATTTTGACTTAAAGGTTATCGGCTCAGCGGACGAAAACTGGACGGTGATGGATGCGGGAGGAACTTCCCTGGCCTTCCATAAAATGGGAGCGGAATATGATACCGGTGATTCCAGGAAAGAAAATTCCAACGTCAAGATCGTCTTCGAATTGGACTCTGATCTTAAAATTTTTCGTGAAAACCTGATAAAAAATAACGTGGAAGTTGGACCTGTCAAACAATTCCCCGGCGTCCCCTACCAGGTCTGTGATGGCCACGATCCGGAGGGAAACGTGTTTCAGGTCATTCAGTATTTAAACGAACCGGGTACATAAGAAGATACGAATCCGATCTACTCTACAACCGGTATTTCAAAAAAAGAATTAAATTAGAACCCTCTGGTTCCTCATTTGCATTATTTCCATGTGGAAAAGATGAGGATCTGGATTGGTTTAATTTTTTTAGAGCAGTTTACCGGGTTGTACCGCTCACGACACACCGATTGGACAAAAATCACTTTAATTTTAATCGAATGAAAATACTTTTTACGTTTAGCATGCTCCTTGGAATTTGTTGCACACTATTCGTTGGTTGTCAGCAAAAAACAGACCCGGTCGCCGATGTTTTGGAAAGTCCGGTGAATTATACCCAGGAAGT
The DNA here is from genome assembly GCA_020436785.1 of Saprospiraceae bacterium. Lineage (GTDB taxonomy): Bacteria > Bacteroidota > Bacteroidia > Chitinophagales > Saprospiraceae > JAGQXC01. Next base: position 5,800 of record JAGQXC010000090.1, read on the forward strand.
GCAGCAGGCCTTCGAATCCTTCTGGAGCAAGTTTAATGGAGGACAGATGGCAGACAGCATCGTGTTTAATCAGACGATGTCCTTTTTTGCCGATGACCTATTGATGCCCGGTGACACCGGTAAGCTTCCGGGAGATGGAAAGGGGCTGTTCGGGTGGCTGAAAGGATATGTCCAAAACAATAAACCATTTTTTGATGTAACGGTAGATCGTATTGAAGCCACCAAAGACATGGCCTATGTGTTGTACCGTTACCACGAAACCTTTACGGATCTGGCCACCGGTGAATATTCCGTCGATGTCAAGCACTCCGCCATCATGGTGCTGCGAAGAAATGATGATGGCATCTGGAAATGCGTAGTGATGAAATTTACCTGATTTAGTATTATCAACCATTGAAAATCAGTTACATGAATCGTAATAATTTCCTCCTATATTCCATCGTAAAATTTGCCTTTCTTATTTTATTCCTTGTACCTGCCGTAAAGGTGGTTGCCCAAGATAACCAACAACAGATCCTCCAAACCAGGCAAGCTTCCAATAAGGCCCTGCGTTCGTACGACCATGAACGCGTGCTGTCCTATTTAACGGATGATGTCTTGACCACTACCGGCAATGGCACGTTGCTGGCCGGCAAGGAAGCGCTACGTACCTACATTCATGACTTCGGGGACTCCAAAATGTACTGGATCCGCACCACCGAATCCATCGTAATCAATGCAGCCACCGGATTGGCCTGGGAATCGGGAACCTGGAAGGGTTATGATCCGGAAAAAGGGCAAGATCCGGTCGTTGGTGGGAATTATGCCGCCATGTGGACGAAAGCCTCCGGTCAATGGCTGACTAAATCGGAATTGTTTGTGGCTCTCAAATAATACATATCCGGCGGCCGGGTGATCCAATTTCGGAGGGAAGGTTTTATTTTAGGACATGATTCGATTGATCCATCAGATTCGTCGTGAATTGATCGGTACCGGTAAGGTCCGCAGGTACCTGGCTTATGCCGTCGGAGAAATCGTTCTGGTGGTCATAGGTATTCTGATCGCCCTTCAGATAAATACCTGGAACGCAAAGAACCAAACCCATTCCGATCAGATGTTCTTACTTCAGAATCTAAAAATTGATCTGCAAAATGATCTGAAACAAATCAGCAATGTCATCGAGCAACAATCAGCAAGGGCGCAATCCATCGATCGCATTACCCTGCACCCCAAGGATTTACCTATCCTCGATACTGCAAAATACCTTAATACAGGCAATAACCCCGGCTTTTTTCCGGCGATCGGAGCCTATCAGTCCGCCAGCAACTCCGGACTGCTGGATCAATTGAACAATGCAGAACTCAAAAATGCCATCTACAGCCTGTACGAGTCCGATTATCCCCGGCTAACGTATAACGGTGAAATTCTCGACAGCCGAAACGACCGGGTTGAATGGGGTATCCGGGCATTGGTTAACTATGAATCGCCCGGACTTCAAGTGGATATAAAAATCCTGAATAACCAGGACCTCATTGATCAGATGAGTTACGCCAATCGTTTTGCCAAGATTTACATTAACCGGGCTAAAATCATTAAAGGATCCGTTGAAAACACCCTAAAAATGATCGACGCGGAACTGCAGAAATTAAATCACTTATGATTCGTTTGATCCATCGGATTCGTCGAAAATTGATGGGCACCGGAAAGGTCCGCAAATACCTGGCCTACGCCGCGGGAGAAATCGTTCTGGTCGTCATTGGCATCCTGATTGCCCTGCAGATCAACAACTGGAATGAAGCCCGGAAATTATCCTCTGCCCTGGATTCCTCATTGTGGGAAGTAAGGGAAGATTTGATCCAGGATACCATGGAGTTAAACCGGATGATCGCAATTCGAAAACTCGATTTCGAATCGCAAAAAAATGTCATCTCGGTTCTGGAGGGAAACCAACCACTGACTAATACCTTATATGCTGACTTAGCCAGGGTCATGTTGAGGCGCAATGTAACGCTCATACGCAATGGGTTTGATCTGATTAAAGAAATCGGGTTGAGCAAGCTGAGCAATATATCGCTACGAAATGCCCTGGTGGTCTACTACAATAAAAATCAGGTTGATGTTGCCAATGAGGTTAGCGATGACAACTATGAATTTGAGAATGTTTGGCTGCCCTATGTACGGGAGCATTTCCGGGAATGGGATTTTGATGAAATAGCCATTCCTGTCGAGGATTCATTTATTTTAAAGGATACCTATTTATTGACAACTTTGAAAACAAATATGAATAATTTAAATGGTATGCTGAATGCGCTCGAAACAGCCTATTTTTCTGCCAGCAGGCTCATTCAATCCATTGAAGCAGCAATCCATCCATGACCCAACTCTTCCGGAATATTCGACACAGCCTCATTGAATCCGGCCGGGTCCGCAGGTACCTTACGTATGCGATTGGAGAAATCGTCCTGGTCGTCATTGGCATCCTGATCGCACTGCAGATCAATAACTGGAATGGAGGAAGAAAGGAACGATTGATTGAGCGAAAGACACTAAACGAATTGCGGGTCAACCTCAACTTCAATGTAAGGAGTATTGATGGTTTTGCTGAGGAGCAAAAAAGGCTAGTTGAAGATCTTGAAAAAATGATCCGGTACCTGGATGCTGGCCTGCCCTATCATGACTCGTTGATGCAGTTAAGAACCGGCTTATTCTGGCTGGAGCAATTGGCGCTCTCCAAATCCACCTATGAAACGCTAAAAAACCGGGGCATAGAAATCATCAGCGACGACTCCCTGCGCCTGCAGATCGTGGATATTCACGAAAACGACTACCAGAATTTCACCACCCTGATCGAGGCCATCGGCCTGGCATTTTATACCGAACGGGCCAGTCCCCTCGCCCGGGAATACGGCACACTGAAAAATATGTGGCAGGAACCGGAATTTTATTATTACCTCAAGAATAAAGTCGGATGGAAAAACGATTTGATCGAAAGCGCCCAATGGCTAAAAACAAAATCCCTGGATCTGATTGATCGCATTGATGCTGTGCTAATTAATCTAAACCGATGATCAAACTCTTCCGCAACATCCGTCACCGGCTGATCGAGTCCGGCAGTTTACGAAAACCTGCCTCGCCGGCAGGCAGGTACCTGCTTTATGCCCTGGGGGAGATCATCCTGGTGGTCATCGGCATCCTCATTGCCCTGCAGGTCAACAACTGGAATGAAGAACGCAAAGTCCGGCAGAGCATTCAGGTGTATCTGCAAAATTTGAAGGAAAACATTGCCGATGACCGGTCCAACATGTACATGACCAGGACTTCTGCTTTATTCCGCTATCATTCCGGACAATACCTTCTCCATCTGGCTGGATACAAGCTTTATGACCCGGTTCCAGATGGCCACATTAACCATCCCTGGGAACCTAATAGAATCTGGAACGACACGCTGCCGACTGGTTACAATAAGGCATTTATCGGACTGGCATTCTTGTGGACCCACCGTATTTTGATCGGTGATCTGAACACCGGGACCGTGGAGGAACTCAAAAATACCGGCCTGTTTTCCCATCTTGACAAATCCTTAAAAGACAGCCTGAATGCCTATTATGCGGACTGGGATTTCCGGTTTGGGACCACTTCACAGGAAACCATTCATAACGGAGTTCAGGATTGGCAAAGATCTCTGCGCAAAGTAGGTGTTCTGAATTCCGATCCATTTGTCATCGCGGATCCGGTGCAGTTGTTACGGGAAGATCCGGAACGGATCGGTTTATTGCGGTTTCTGGTCGGGGTAGCCAGTTGGCACTTGACAAGTGCCGACATCATGATCCGGAAAGCAGATAACCTGATTAAAGAAATCGAAAAATACGAGAAATAGCTATGATCCGATTTATCCGCCGTACTCGACGGAAGCTTCTCGAATCGGGAAGAGTAAGCCGATACCTCGCCTATGCATCAGGTGAGATCGTTCTGGTGATGATCGGTATCTTACTGGCATTACAAGTCAATAACTGGAATGAATCCCGGAAAAACAAAAAGGCAGAGCTGAAAGCGTTGACGGATCTTCACACAGAATTTGTTAACAACCGGGCTACCTTTCAGGATCATTTGCATTATAAAAATGAAAAGGAGCTCCAATGGAGCGAATTCATACATCAACTCAGCGATAAAACCCTGCCAGAAGGTACGAGGCCAAAACGGCGGATCGATCCCGGTTCAGTCACCTGGAATCCATCCTTTGGTACGTTGAACTCACTCCTGCATTCCGGCAATATTGATAACCTTGAAAATGATTCATTAAAAATTGCATTGACCCATTGGGAAGGCCTCCTGGATGATTTTTTGGAGGATGAAAGAATCCATCTTGATTTCACCCGGAACCGTTTATCGACGTACCCGGTTCCGCGGCCATTGTTGGAAATTGATGGAAATAAACGCACACCTCACTATTTATTTCAAGAC
>JAGQXC010000091.1 GCA_020436785.1 Saprospiraceae bacterium
CGCATTGATCGATTGGACAAACAGCAGATCGAACAACGCAGTTTTTCCGAATACGAGAGCTACTTTCAGCCATTTTTATTGATTGCCTTGCTCTTGTTAACTTTGCAATGGTGGTTGCCAAATGCCGTATGGCGGAAAAAAGAAAAAACATCATGGATATGAAGCATGCACTGGTCTTATTATTGATGTTGCTGGTGGCTGGCCAGATCCTTGCCCAGTCGGCCCATAAAACCTTGCGCCAGGGAGATTCCGAATACGACAACGGCCGCTTCAAACAAGCGGAAGAACAATACCGGAAAGCCAATTCCGGAAATAAAAGTTACCAAAGCACCTACAATCAGGGCAATGCCATCTACTCGCAGGAACGATTCGATGAAGCCGCCCAGAAATATGAGGATGCTGTTCAGTCGGCAGATGACAAACAAGCCAGGCAACGGGCCTATTACAATCTGGGAAATGCCTACTTCCAGGACAAAAAACTGGAAAAAAGCATTGATGCCTATCGTCAGGCCTTGCGGCTTGACCCCAATGACCAGGATGCCCTTAACAACCTGGTCCTGGCCATGATGCAACACAAACAACAGCAAGAGCAGCAATCCCAGGATCAGGAAAATAAGGATCAGCAGGACCAGCAGCAACAACAACAGCAGGATCAGCAGCAACAACAACAACAGGATCAGCAAATCCAGAATGAAAACCAGCAACAAAACGCTCAAGCCAAGGAGGACCTGAGCAAGGAAGAGGCACAACAATTGTTGCAAATTGTCGAGCAGGAAGAAAAGAAGGTTCAGGATAAAATGAAAAAAGTGGGTGGTGATCGCAAACGTAAAACAAAAGAATGGTGATGAAACCAATGCGCTCCCTTTACCTTGTAATCTTGCTGGCGTTTACGGGATTATTATCCGGTCAAAATGTCCTGGTTAGTGCTTCCGTCAGCCGGGATACGGTATTGGTCAATACCCCATTTGAAATTCGGTTTACCATCGAAAATGGACAGGGTACCTGGCAGCTACCCGAGTTTTGGGGGATGGATGTACTTTCCGGACCCAACCGCTCCAGCCAGATCCAGATCATCAACGGGGCTATGACCCAACGGCGCACCGATACCTATATCGTACAAGCGGCGGCTACCGGAGATCATGTGATTGAACGGGCAACCATCGAAGTGGATGGTCAACTGTATGAAACGGCACCGGTCATTATTTATGTGACCGACGATCCTTCCCTGGTCTCTCCGGTACGGCAGGAGAATTCTCTTTCCTGGTTCGGAAACATGCGACCTGACTCGGATCGCGTGCAAAAGAATTCTAAAGCGGCCGTCCTTAAGAAATATCCCAAGAAGAAATTTTGATGCGTACACTCCTCTGGACCGGATGCCTGTGGTTATGCGGCATGCAGTTACTGCTAGGGGCCGACATCCGGTTTGAAGCATCGGCGGATGCCCATGAAGTTTATAAAGGTTCGGCCTTTGAAGTGTCCTTTACGCTGTACAATGCCAAGGGCACCTCGTTCCGGCCCCCGGAATTCAAGAACCTGAAAGTCCTTTCCGGCCCGAGTCAATCCATGCAAACATCCATCGTCAATGGTGCGGTGAGCTCCCAATTGTCCTATGTCTATGTGGTGCAGGCATTGACTACCGGAGAAATCATCATTGGTCCCGCCACCATTTCTTCGGGCAATACCAAGTATACCACGAAGCCGATTAAGGTCAACGTGCTGGCACCGGCTGCCAATGCTTCCCCCGGGAAAAAGGGTGAGGATGTCTTTGTCCGGTTGGTTGCCTCCTCGGAATCGGCATTTATTGGCCAGCAGATCATCATCGATTACAAGCTCTTCACAAAAGTAAATGTCAGCAATTTCGACATCCAATTCGAACCGGACTATCCCAACAGTTACGCAGAAAATATAGCTTCGTATAACCTGGGCCAGCGCCGGGAGATCTTTGAAGGACAGGAATATGTTACCAAAGTGATGCGCCGGATCGCCCTCTATCCACAGCAGACCGGTAAGATTCATATTGAGCCGGCCGTCATCTCACTTGGCATCGAATACGACGATCCCCGCTACCGGGGATTTTTCTTTCGCAGTCAGTTGAAGATGATCAATTTGACGACGAACGACCTCAACATTGATGTCCAGTCCAATCCTTTGCCGGAGCCCCCATCATTCACCGGTGCGGTCGGTCATTTTACCCTACAAATCGAACCTCCCGCCAGTCCGGTCCGGACCGAGGAGTCGATCAGTATATTAATGCAGGTGAAGGGCGACGGCGATGAAAAGCGATTGATGGCTCCGCGACTGGACCTGCCGGAGGGATTGGAAGGTTACGATCCGAAAGTAAAAAACAGCCAGACGGGCGATGAAGACGGAAGATTGGTAACCACCCGCATTTTCGAATACCTGGTGGTGCCGCGGCAATCAGGCAACTACACCATCCGGCCAACCTATACCTATCTGGATCCGGACTCATTGCGCTACATGACCTTGCAGGACAGTTTTACCATCCAGGTGCTGCCGGGAAGTAAAGCAGGCAACGAGGTGGCTAACCATTTGTCCGGAGAAGCTGATCGCCAGGAAATGCGATTTATTGCCACCGATATCCGGTTGAAGAAACCAGGACGGTTGTGGGGCCGGCCCATTCATTGGATATTGCTGCTTTTGCCCTTTGCCCTTTCGATCGGAGCAGTCCTGTACCGGCGGAAACAATGGCTGGAGGGGCAGGTCGACATCGGTATTCGCCGTCAGCGGCAAGCAGAAAAAGTGGCAGCAAAAAGATTGCGCGATGCACAAGCCTTGCTGGATCGATCGGATTATGCCGCCTTTTATGAAGAAATTTCCCGGGCATCCCATGGCTACGTGGCGGATAAGTTTCGTATTCCGGTCGCTGACCTGACCAAAGAACGGGTACAGCGGGAAATTGCCAGATTTGCTAGTGACGGGGAGTTGGCACCTGATTTCGTCCGGCTGTTGCAAACCTGCGAACGAGCCCTTTATGCCGGTATGGCCAATCAGGAAAATGCCCGGCAGACGTATGATGAGGCCGTGCGGCTGATCAGCAGTCTGGAGATGACCGGAAAATAATTCGCAATCATGCTGGTAAAATCCGGGGCACTTGGGATCGATTTATTCTGATCATTTCTGTTTGAAGAAATTATTCTTTTTATAGTTTTTCATCATTTTTCCCATCGCCTTGTCTTTTTTGCGTTTATCCATTAAAGACATTTCGAAGTGCTCTTTTTCCCGGCCCATTTTTAAATAATTTTCATAAGCGGCCTGTTCGATGCTTCCATTTTCCAGGCCGGCCACGACTGCACACCCCGGTTCATTGGTATGGGTACAATTCTTATATTTACAAGCCTGCGCCAATTCATGAATGGTTTCAAAAGTGAGTTCGATGCCACTGCCCGCATCGGCAATGCCTACTTCCCGCATACCGGGATTGTCAATCATGATTCCGCCATTTTTCAATACGTGCAATTCACGGTGCGTGGTAACGTGTTTTCCCCGGTCGGAAACCAAGCTGATGGCATCGGTCCGCATCGCCTTTACTCCCAGTAAGTTATTGATTACTGTGGACTTACCTACGCCAGAAGATCCCAGTAAACAATAGGTTTTTCCTTTTTCAATGTTCTGTTGAAGTTGATCCAGGCCGACGTTGGTTTCATTACTTAAAGCAATCACCTTAATATCGGGCAATCGTTTATTGATGGTAGAGATGATCTGAGCTAATTCATCATCCCGGATTAAATCAATTTTGGTAAGCAGAATAATGGGCTTTACGCCTGATGCGTGACTAATGGTCAAATAACGTTCAATCCGATTGAGGTTGTAGTCCCGGTCTACCGCCTGGACAATGAATGCATATTCGATGTTGGTACCAATAATTTGTTTTTCCCCGAATTTTCCCACCGCGGCCCGTTCGATCATGGATTGCCGTGGAAACAAGGCATGGATTAATCCTTTATTTTCGTCATGAACGGTAAATGCTACCCAGTCTCCTACGGCAGGGTAATCCGAGCGATTTTGTGCCGTGAAACGTAAATGGCCGGTGATCTCGGCATCGTATTCTCCTTCCTGATTCTTAACAATATAACGCTCTTTATGCTCCGCGATGATCCGGCCAATGATGAACGGTTCGAATTGATTTGTTCTTCGGTATTGTTCAACGATTTCGTTGTATCCTAAATCTTCAAGGGTCATGGCGTGATCTTAACAGGCATGTGGATTAAATAACGTACCAGGCCTTGAGCCTGCTGCCATTTATTCAAACCGGTTGTCCAAAGGTTAGCAGGTTGTGGTCGGGATCCAGGAGTGAGAACTCCCACTGCCCCCACGGTTTAGCCTCCAGAGGACCGTTGGGATGGATCGGCACGGAGCGATCCAGTAACGAATGGTAGAAGGTTCGGATGTCGTCGCAACGGATGTATACCTGCCCGTAGTTCTCCAGCGGGTCCAGGCCGGTAAATTCAAAAAAGTGGATTTGTACGTGATCTTTTTGCAGGATCAGGTATCCGTCGTAATCGGCACGGCCCACATCCTGGAATCCCAGTTGCTCCAGGTAATAGGTTCTGGTCGTGGCTTTATCCCGCATGGGAAGTTTCGGATTAACGGAGGTCAGCATGTTTCATTGATTAACGTTCAGAAGGATGTGCAAAGTTGATGCAAAATTACTGAAATGGTGTCAGGTAAAGGTGGACCGAATCTCCGGAAATTAATTGGTGATGA
>JAGQXC010000092.1 GCA_020436785.1 Saprospiraceae bacterium
ACGTAGAATATGAAACCGCCAAGCGTCACTATGCACACGTTGACTGCCCCGGCCACGCCGACTATGTGAAGAACATGGTTACGGGTGCTGCGCAAATGGACGGCGCCATCCTCGTGGTAGCTGCTACGGATGGTCCGATGCCACAGACTCGCGAACACATTCTGCTTGCACGTCAGGTAGGTGTTCCCAAGATCGTTGTGTTCATGAACAAAGTTGACCTCGTTGACGATGAGGAAATGCTTGAACTGGTAGAGATGGAAGTTCGTGAATTGTTGGATCAGTACGAATTTGGCGGCGACGATGCTAAAATCATCAAAGGTTCTGCCTTGAAAGCGCTGGAAGGTGATGCTGGTGCCATGGAAGCTGTCAAAGAACTGATGGACGCTGTTGATACGGAAATTCCTGAGCCGGTGCGTTTGGTCGATCAGCCTTTCCTGATGCCAATTGAAGACGTATTCTCCATCACCGGTCGTGGTACGGTAGCCACCGGACGGATTGAGCGTGGTGTAATCAAAACGGGTGATCCGGTCGAGATCATCGGTATGATGAGAGAAGGTGAAAAGACCTTGACGTCCACCGTTACCGGGGTGGAAATGTTCCGTAAAATCCTTGACCGTGGGGAAGCTGGTGACAACGCCGGTTTGTTGCTCCGCGGTATCGACAAAGATCAGATCCGTCGCGGTCAGGTCATCTGTGCTCCCAAGTCCGTTACCCCGCACAAACACTTTAAGTGCGAAGTTTACGTCCTGAGCAAAGAGGAAGGCGGTCGTCATACTCCGTTCTTTAACGGATATCGTCCGCAATTCTACTTCCGTACCACCGACGTTACCGGTGACGTAACCCTCCCCGCAGGTGTTGAAATGGTTATGCCTGGGGATAACGTCAGCCTTGAAGTAAAATTGATCAACACCATCGCTATGGAAAAAGGTTTGCGCTTCGCTATCCGTGAAGGTGGACGTACCGTAGGTGCTGGTCAGGTTACCGAGATTCTGGATTAATCAACTGCTGCATCGGTGGTCACTCCACCCTGCGGTTCTTAATTAAAACGTATAGTGTATGAAAGATTAAGTGAGGCGGTTTGCTTCCTTAATCTTTTGTACACTATAAAAACGGGCATAGCTCAAGTGGTAGAGCGACGGTCTCCAAAACCGTAGGCTGAGGGTTCGAGTCCTTCTGCCCGTGCAAAGTAAGCGGCCATGAATAAAATTCGATTGTATCTGCAGGAGAGCTATAACGAGCTCCTGAATAAAGTGACCTGGCCTACCTGGCCCAATCTGATGAGCAGTGCCACCGTGGTATTGGTTGCATCAGCCATCATTGCGCTATTGGTTTTCGGCATGGACGCCGTTTCCAATCAGGTTACTCAATTTTTTTATAGCTTCTAAAATACGTCTTTCGACAATAAACCATCATAATGGATGTAGATAAGAAATGGTATTCTCTCCGGGTTATCAGTGGCAAAGAAAAGGCCATCAAGGAGCGTCTGGAACTCGAAGTTAAACGGTCCGGCTGGGAGGATATTGTTTTCCAAATTTTGGTTCCTTCTGAAAAGGTCTATAAGATCCGTAACGGCAAAAAGGTCGTGATGGAGCGCAATATTTTACCCGGATATCTGCTGGTCGAGGCAGATCCGAATAAATTGGTAGGCGAAATCGTTCAATCCCTCGCCAATGTGCCCAACGTCATCCATTTTTTGGGAAAAAATTCACCCATCCCCATGCAGCCGGCTGAAGCCAACCGGATGCTTGGTAAGGTGGATGAATCACTGGATGAGGCCGAATCACTGATCGAACCATTCATCGTCGGTGAAACGATCAAGATCATCGACGGTCCGTTCAATGAATTTGTCGGTGACATCAAAGAAGTAAATGAAGAAAAGAAGAAGCTGAAGGTCATCGTCAAAATCTTTGGCCGTGGCACCGAAGTCGAATTGAACTTCATGCAAGTAGAAAAACAATCATAAACCCTGTAAAAAGGACATTCATTATGGCAAAAGAAATCGATGCATTGATCAAGTTGCAAGTGAAGGGTGGTCAGGCAAACCCTGCGCCCCCGGTCGGTCCTGCATTGGGTGCCAAAGGGGTAAACATCATGGAATTCTGCAAACGTTTTAACGCACGTACGCAGGAACAACAAGGTAAAATCCTTCCCGTGGTGATTTCCGTGTTTAAGGATAAATCCTTTGACTTTATTGTCAAAACCCCGCCGGCAGCCGTCCAACTGTTGGATGCAGCAAAGATCAAATCCGGGTCACCGGAATCCAACCGCAAAAAAGTCGGTTCGGTATCCTGGGATCAAGTGAAAACCATCGCCGAAGACAAAATGCCTGACCTGAATGCTTTCACCGTAGAATCCGCGATGCGGATGGTTGCGGGAACAGCACGCAGTATGGGCTTAAATGTCACCGGAACCCCACCCTGGGAATAAACCAGGCCGAACGAAGGAAATTATCAATTATTAAATAATCAAGTGGAAGAACATGGCTAAGATCAGCAAAAAACGCAAAGCAGCCAATGCCAAAGTCGACAGCACCAAGCAGTATGAATTGGCAGAGGCCATGCAGATGGTTAAGGAAGTGAACCTGACCAAGTTTAACGCGTCTGTTGACCTGCATGTTCGCCTCGGAATTGATCCCCGGAAAGCCGACCAGGCCATCCGTGGAACAGTATCCTTACCACACGGTACCGGTAAGACCAAGACCGTTCTGGTCCTGTGTACACCGGACAAAGTCGATGAAGCCACGCAAGCAGGGGCCGATTTCGTAGGTTTGGAAGAATACATCACCAAGATCCAGAATGGCTGGACCGATGTCGATGTGATCATTGCCATGCCTACCGTAATGGCACAGGTCGGTAAAGTAGGCCGTATCCTGGGACCCCGTGGACTCATGCCCAACCCGAAAACCGGAACAGTCACTATGGACATTTCGGCGGCGGTTGCAGACGTGAAGCAAGGTAAGATATCATTCCGGGCGGACAAGTATGGCATCGTACACAGTACGGTCGGACGTACCTCCTTTACCCCGGAACAACTTCAGGCCAACGCCGAAGAGTTGCTGCATACCTTACAGAAAATGAAACCGGCTACGGCAAAAGGGATTTACATGAAGTCCATTACCATAGCCAGCACGATGAGTCCTGGAATTAAAGTGGATACCAAAGCGGTCCGCTAATCCTTATTGCAAGCTTATAAAATTCGACTCCATGACGAGAGCAGATAAAACAGCCGAAATAGCCAGGCTGAAAGAAAAATTCGAACAGCAAACCTTTTTCTATCTCACCGACACTTTTGCGCTGTCGGTAGATCAGATCAACCGCTTCCGCCGGCTTTGCTTTGAGAAAGGCATCGAGGTATTTGTGGCTAAAAATACCCTCGTGAAAAAAGCCCTTGAGGCGATTGAAGGAGAAAGAGGTTATGCGCCTTTATTCGATATCCTACATGGTCCCACGACCCTGATGTTTTCCGACAATGCCAAATTGCCGGCCAAAGTGATTGAAGAATTCCGTAAAGAATTCGACAAACCAGTCCTGAAGGCCGCGTACATTGACTCGGATGTTTTTATCGGGGACGATCAGATTAAAGAACTGATCAAACTGAAGACCAAAGAAGAGGTAATCGCCGACATCATTGCCATGCTCGAAGGCCCTATCCAGGGTGTATTGGGCGGCTTGAATTCCGGCGCAAATACCATTTATGGCTTGCTGGATGCAATCGAAGCAAAAGGCTGAGCCTCCTGAATTATGGCTTCCAAGTTTTATTTCGCGCTATATTTTTAAATCGATTTAAACAAATTTCAACATGGCAGATTTGAAAGCTTTAGCAGAACAATTGGTGAATTTGACTGTTAAAGAGGTTAACGAATTGAAGAGCATCCTGAAGGATGAACACGGTATTGAGCCGGCTGCTGCTGCTGTCGCCGTTGCTGCAGGTCCTGCAGCTGGTGGCGGAGAAGCTGCTGCTGCTCCAGAAAAAACCGAATTCAATATCGAACTTACTTCAGCTGGCGCTAACAAGCTGAAAGTGGTAAAAGAAGTAAAAGAATTGTTGGGCTTAGGCTTGAAAGAAGCCAAAGACCTGGTAGACGCAGCACCTTCCGTACTGAAAGAAGGTGTAGCAAAAGATGAAGCTGAGAAGATCAAAGCTCAACTGGAAGCTACTGGTGCACAAGTAGAATTGAAGTAATCTATTTGGACGCAGCAAGCTTATATGCTTTTGCACAATCAAGCCATTTAATTGGTTAAATAGGCTTAGTGGAATGTGTTGCACAATCCACTAAGCCTCTCTTTGTTTATACCTTTTTGAGGGACGCCTCAATTCATCAGACAAAATCATAACTATGGCAGCCACTGGCATCCAAGTTCAAACCAAAAAAGAACGGGTAAACTTCGGAAAGATCAAACTGGCCTCGGCCCATCCGGATTTGCTCGAAATTCAACTTCAATCATTCCAAGAATTCTTCCAGCTGGAAACTACTCCTGAAAATCGCGTCAACGAAGGCCTTTATCGCGTATTTCAGGAAAACTTTCCCATCTCGGACGCACGCAACGTCTTCACCCTGGAATTCCTGGATTATTTCATCGACCCGCCTCGCTACACGATCGAAGAATGCGTACTTCGCGGATTGACCTACGCCGTACCACTGAAGGCAAAATTGCGTCTATCGTGTAACGACGAAGAACACATCGACTTCGAAACCATTGTTCAGGATGTGTTCCTCGGTAACATTCCGTACATGACACCAAAAGGTACCTTTGTCATCAATGGTGCCGAAAGGGTCATCGTCTCTCAGTTGCACCGCTCGCCCGGGGTATTCTTCAGTCAGAGTTACCACCCGAACGGTACAAAAATTTATTCTGCCCGGGTTATTCCTTTTAAAGGAGCCTGGATGGAATTCGCTACGGATATCAACACGGTGATGTATGCGTACATTGACCGTAAGAAAAAATTCCCGGTGACCACGCTGTTGCGTGCCATTGGATTTGATTCGGATAAGGACATCCTGAACATCTTTAACCTGGCTGAAGAAGTGGATGCCACACCGGCAACACTTTCCAAGGCCGTTGGACGGAAACTGGCCGCCCGGGTGCTTCGCAAATGGACGGAAGATTTCGTGGATGAAGATACCGGAGAAGTGGTGACCATTGAACGGAATGAGATCATTCTCGAGCGTGATGTGATCCTTGATGAAGAAAACATCAACCTCATCCTCGAGACCGGCATCGAAACCGTCATCCTGCAGAAGGAAGACATTGAAGAAGACTATTCCATCATTTACAATACATTACAAAAAGACCCATCCTCCTCCGAGTTGGAAGCGGTCCAGACGATTTACCGACAATTGCGGGGAACAGATCCCCCGGACGAAGAGACGGCCCGGGGCATCATCGACAAACTCTTCTTCTCGGATAAGCGCTATAGTCTCGGAGAAGTTGGACGATATAAGATCAACCGCAAACTGGGTATTACCATCGATCCCAAGACCGAAGTGCTAACCAAAGAAGACATCATCCATATCGTGATGTATCTGGTGAGCCTGATCAATCAAAAAGCGGAATTGGATGACATCGACCACCTGAGCAATCGCCGGGTACGTACGGTCGGTGAACAACTCTATGCGCAGTTTGGTGTGGGATTGGCGCGGATGGCCCGAACCATTCGTGAGCGCATGAACGTGCGGGACAATGAGGTCTTTACCCCCATTGACCTGATCAATGCAAGGACCCTGTCCTCGGTCATCAACTCATTCTTCGGGACCAGTCAGTTGTCGCAATTCCTCGACCAGACCAACCCCTTGTCGGAGATCACCCACAAACGGCGGATTTCGGCGTTGGGCCCTGGTGGTCTGTCACGAGAACGGGCCGGTTTCGAGGTCCGCGACGTCCATTATTCCCACTACGGCCGCCTGTGTACCATTGAAACGCCGGAAGGACCGAACATTGGTCTGATATCCACCTTGTGTGTTCATGCCAAAGTGAATAAAATGGGATTCCTGGAGACGCCTTACCGGCGCGTGGAAGAAGGCCAGGTCATCCTCAGAGACGATGTGGAATACCTTTCAGCCGAAGGGGAAGACTTTAAGAAAATTGCCCAGGCCAATTCAGTGATTACTGAAAAGGGAGCCTTCGTTAACGACCGGATTCGCTGCCGGGAGCACGGAGAATTCCCGGTACTTGGTCCGGAAGAGATCGAATACATGGATGTGGCTCCAAACCAGATCGTAGGGGTGTCTGCTTCTCTGATTCCTTTCCTGGAAAATGATGACGCCAACCGCGCTCTGATGGGATCTAACATGCAACGTCAAGCGGTACCACTGATCCGCCCCAGTTCACCCATCGTGGGAACCGGTCTGGAAGGAAAAGTCGCCATGGACTCTCGCATGATGATCAATGCGGAAGGAGATGGCGTGGTTGAATATGTGGATGCCAGCGAGATCGTGATCCGTTACGACCGTACCGATGACGAACAATTGGTTTCGTTTGAAGAGAATATCAAATCATACAGTCTGACCAAATTCCAACGGACCAACCAGGGAACCTGCATCAACCTGAAGCCCATCGTGCGCAAAGGAGACCGGGTGATCCGGGGCACGGTACTGTGCGATGGCTATGCCACCGACCGCGGTGAATTGGCATTGGGTCAGAACCTGAAGGTAGCCTTCATGCCCTGGAAAGGGTACAACTTTGAGGACGCCATCGTAATCAACGAGCGCGTCGTACGGGAAGACATCTTTACATCCATCCACATCGAACACTTCGAACTGGATGTCCGGGACACCAAACTGGGTGAGGAAGAGTTGACCAATGATATCCCCAACGTGAGTGAAGACGCCACCAAAGATCTGGATGAAAACGGAATCATCCGGGTTGGCGCCTGGATCGAGGAAGGAGACATCCTCATCGGAAAGATCACACCAAAAGGGGAATCGGATCCAACACCGGAAGAGAAGTTGCTGCGGGCCATCTTTGGCGACAAAGCCGGCGATGTAAAAGATGCATCCCTGAAGGCACCCCCTTCAACCGATGGCATCATCATTGGTAAACAGTTGTTTGCCCGGGCGAAGAAAGACAAATTCCAGAAAGCACAGGAAAAAGACCTGCTCGCCAAGCTGGAAGACCGTCATGCCATCTCCCTGAATGAATTGAAAACCATTCTGATTGATAAATTGCTGGTACTGGTTAAAGACCAGGTCTCCCAGGGTGTCAAAAATACCTTCCAGGAAGAAGTATTGCCTAAGGGATCAAAATTTACCAAGCAATTATTGAATAAGGTTGACTTCTCCGTGATCGAGTACACCAACTGGACGGGCGAGGGCAAAACCAATGAATTGATTGCCCGGTTGCTGCACAACTATTCCATCAAATTCAGTGAGGAAGTTGGTCGCTACAAGCGAGAGAAATACAACATCAGCATCGGTGACGAACTCCCGGCAGGCGTATTGAAGCTGGCCAAAGTCTATGTGGCTAAAAAGCGCAAACTGAAAGTGGGCGATAAACTGGCCGGACGTCACGGTAACAAAGGAATTGTTTCCAAGATTGTGCGGATGGAAGATATGCCATTCCTCGAGGATGGAACACCAGTGGACATTGTGTTGAATCCACTCGGGGTACCTTCCCGGATGAACCTGGGTCAGATCTTCGAATCCGTATTGGGATGGGCAGGTGAAAAGTTAAATACCAAATTTGCCACGCCGATCTTCGATGGAGCCAGTCTGCAGGAGATTGACAACTACATCACGGATGCCAAATTACCATCGTTGGGTCAAACCTTCCTGTATGACGGAGAAACCGGTGACCGGTTCCATCAACAAGCAACCGTCGGGGTAATTTACATGCTCAAACTGTACCACATGGTTGATGATAAGATGCACGCGCGTTCGATCGGACCCTACTCATTGATTACGCAGCAGCCGCTGGGTGGTAAAGCCCAATTCGGTGGTCAGCGTTTCGGTGA
>JAGQXC010000584.1 GCA_020436785.1 Saprospiraceae bacterium
ACCTGGGATACCTCGGCGACCGGGCGGCAATCAACCTTCAACAATCCAGTCAAATCAATTTGTTATTATCCTGGGCCACCCGGCAGAGCTCAGGAATATTAACCAGTAAATTGTACCAATACCTGGCGGCCCAACGTCCCATATTGGCGCTGGTAGAGGGCCATGATGATGACGAATTAGCCTACTTCGTAGGTGTCGTAAACGGAGGATTATGCAGCTATTCGACTGATCCAGGCCGTAGCGATCATTTAGACCAATGGTTACTGGACCAATATCGTCAGTGGAAGGCCCTGGGAAAGGTCCCCCACCACACCAATGCGCATGAATTGCAAAAGTACAGCTGGAATCAGTTGGTAAATACCTGGCTAAATCCATGATGACCGGATCCGAACAGCCCGCCAGCCCGTCCATTCTGCATCAGATTCGCTATACCATCCAGGCTGACGGGATCCAAATGATCCTCGGATTTATTACCTCCATCATTCTTGTTCGCTATTTGGGTCCCGAAGGCAACGGCATCCTCACCAAGCTAACCTATGCCGGAAATCTCCTGCTGGCATTCGCAAGTTTCCAATTCTTCCGGGGAGTGCCGTATTTATACCAGCAATACGGTGGCTTGCAAGTAAAACAATGGTTGACCCTGGGCATTATAAGCACATTCCTACTGGGGAGTCTGATCGTTTTGCTGGATGCCCGGACCTTCCACTTGTTCTCCTGGGAACATGAGTTGATCTTTAATTTATTGATGGTCGTCTATCTGATGCTTGCCCTGGGGCAGAAATGCCTGGACGTATTTGTTCAGGTCCGGACAGCTTTTAGAAAATTATGGCTCTTTCAGTGGTTGGCCGCGACGATTAAACTGGGCGTGGCGATTCTTTTAATGGTATCCTTTTCATTCCTGTTTAATCACCATCGAATTTATGCCGGTCTTACCGTGGCATTGATAGGCTACATTCCTTTACTACTGTTCGCCTATTTGTACTTTAAACCAGGAATTAAGCTGGGCTTACCCTCCCGCAAGTTTCTACGAAATGGATTCGGGTATTCGGGAAGAATGTGGGGGATAACCCTGGTTTCGATAGTAATAAACAACATCCCTTTATGGTACATCGAACGTAAATTTGATACCGCCACACTGGGAATTTATGGCCTGGCCCTAACTTTAAGCGGTTTGCCCTTCACCTTTACCCTGGCTTACAAAAAGGCCATTTTACCTTTTCTTTTGTCGCACTTTAAAACGGATGCTGCCGGCTGCTACCGATTGATCCGGCTTCATAATTCCACCTTGATGGTGATTGGCGTCCTCGGGGCATTGGCTGGCCACTTTTTACTGCCTTTGGTCTATGGCCGGGAATTCACCCAATCCGCACCCCTCCTGGTCATTTTATTGGTTTGGACCGCTGCTATTGGTTTGAGCACGATCCTGCAAACCATTCATGAGGCGGAAAACAAGCTGGGACAACCGTTGATTTACGAACTGGTCATTGCCGCAGGCATTACCCTTTCTCTCCTGGCGGCTTCACCGTGGACCGACCTGAACCGGACAGCAATGATCTTTTCCTCCTGGGGCATACTTCTCGCCTTTTTATTTTTGAATGGTGTCCGTAAACAATTTCATTGCTCCTTTACAGACTTGTTTTTGCTATCCCGACAGGACATCCGTTATTACCGATCGGTTATTAAAGCATCCTGATAAATAGTCATCAATTGATTCCGGACCGTAGGGTTCGAACAACGGTCGATGACCGACTGACGGATCAGGTTGGCTTCATATACATTTCCAATTAATTCATGCATGGCACTGGTTAATGCCCCGATGTTGTTTGTGGGGAGGATAATTCCTGACTGTGCGGTGATCCAACGATGCATATCCCCCGTTTCATTGGTGATTACCGGCAATCCGCACATCAATGACTCCAAAATCACACAAGGCAGATTCTCATAGTGACTGAACGATATGAGCGCCGTAGATTGGTGTATCCATTTAACCACTTCTGAATGATCGACATGGCCCGGAAAATGAATGCTATTTTTCAAATATAATTCTTCGGTCAACGCGCGCAATCGATCACGGTCAGGTCCGTCTCCCAAACAGATTAATTCACTGGACGGAAGGGCCTTATTAAAGGCATGGAAAGCCCGAATGATGCCCGATATATTTTTTACGGAGTCATCCAGTGTTCCGATGACCAGGAATCGGGTAACATCCATTTCACGATCCGGTTTTATAACGAAACACTCCGGATCAACCACGTTGGGAATGACTATTGTTTTTGCAGCTACGGCCGGTTCCAGGGAAATCATGTCTGC
>JAGQXC010000093.1 GCA_020436785.1 Saprospiraceae bacterium
AAATTTACAACCGGTGGGGGGATGTGGTGTTTGAAACCTCCGATCCCGGCGTGGGTTGGGATGGAACGCGGGGCGGCAGGACCTTGCCTGCGGACGTGTACATCGCCCGGATTTTTATCCGGTACACGGACGACAATGGTCCCGGTACTTACCAGAACGGGAGCGATCTGTTATTGGTTCGTTAGAGACTGCATCCAATCCAGTAGATAAAATTGACTTTTTGAGTAACAAAAAAGCGGATAAAAACCTTGCGATCTTTACCCGCTCCAAACCTAAATCCTCAGGTTATTAAAATGGTCTAACCAATAATTTTGTCGTAACTGCCGACATTTGTTTTTAATAAAATTTCATCCAGGTTTTCTCCGGCAAGGGCAATGATGGATTCCGTAGCATGATCCCATTCAACCCGTCGTCCGGCTTTCCAGGAGATGCCTCCCATGTGCGAGGTCATCGCTTCTTCAAATCCCCGGTCGACGCCGCAACTTACCGGCGTGCCGTTACGAATGGCATTCAACCACTCTTTGAGATGCAGATTGGTGGAATCTACCCGGCGCCCATTGACATATGTCCATAACAAACCTTTGTCTGCAAAATATTTGGAGGTGGCGGAAGTTACCGCATCCAGCTCATCGGCGGCAGGATTGTAGGCATACATGGGCACGTTCGGGTCGATCATTCCATTCTTGATCTGATCTTTGAACCGCGAAGAATTTGGATCTGCCCACACCGTCAGCGTATTGCCCAATTCCATGGTTCCGTCGTGCCCCATCAATAGGGTCTGACGATTGAACTGGTTACCCAGTGAAGCACTATAAACAAAAGTCATCCCTTTCTCCAGGCCGGCTTCACGGCTGGAGCCGGTAGAGAAGTCGGGGTATTCCATGGAGACCTGGAAGTTGTCAGGCACTTCGCGCCCATCATGGTGGGTATAGATGCCGCCGGAGGCGACGACCGATTTAGGCATGCCCATTTTCAGGACACAGTTGATTCGGTCGTAATCATGGCTCATCAGGTCACCGGACAATCCGGAGCCATAGGCCCACCATTTCCGCCAACGGAAGAAATGTTCGGCGTTGTACGGAATCTGAGGGGCGGATCCCAGGAATTGCTGCCAATCCACCGTTTGTGGATTTGCTTTTTCATGGATGTCATACTGCCAGGCCCCATTGTCGCTGTTCCGGTTGGTGTTGGTGGTTACCAGAGATACGTGCCCCAGTATTTTTTTATCGATGATGTCCTGAGCGGTGATAAAACTTTGGGTTTGCCGGTGTTGGTGTCCCACCTGCAACACCTGTCCTTTTGCATTGCGGACGGCATCGCGCAGGGCATAGGTCTCGGCAATATTGTGGGTCATCGGTTTCTCAACATAAACGTGTTTACCCGCCTGTAAAGCTTTGATGGCGATGGGGGCATGCCAGTGGTCGGGGGTGGCGATAATCACCGCATCGATATCCGGACTGGCCAACATCTCTTCATGATGCCGGTAGCGCTTGCAACCGTCGTCCTTAAATGACTCGACGGCTTCCTCAGCCCGGACGTCAAAGAGGTCGCATACACCGGTAATTTTTACATTGAGATCTTCCTGCTCCATAAATGCCTGTAAACGGTCCGGATTGTTCTTTTTCATGTTGTCAATCCAGCCGGTGGTTGCTTTGCCCAATGCCTGTAACAATTGAGGCCCCCGGATACCAAAACCGATGATACCGATACGTACCGGATCGCCGGCCAGGTTGGCCGTGTTGTCCGGTCGTTTGGCATCGATATTCAGGACATTCAGGATATTTTGTTTTTCGAGTTTTTGTTTCTGGGTGTGTTTGATGGCTCCCCATACCGCACCGGCAGCAAAAGGAATGCCCAATAGCCCTTTCAATGCACTCCGGCGGCCATTGTCTTTTATGTTTTGATCGTCATTCAT
>JAGQXC010000585.1 GCA_020436785.1 Saprospiraceae bacterium
ATTGGCAATATCCCCGGGAACCGTCCATCTTTTTCTATAAATTTTTCTTTGAGGTTGTTCCTGAATCTTTTCGTGTAGATCCAATTGTCCCATTGATCAAGACGGCGACTGGAGGTAAGAAGATCGGTAGGCACTGAAATGCCTGCCCCTCCCGGAATGCTGGAGGGAACATCGTTGGCGTAAACCCCCAGATATTTCAGGACCACATTGCCTCCCAGGCTAAACCCAACCGGGACGATACGCTGAAACGTCCCCTGATCACTGAGTTTTTGGAGGAGGAAACTCAGATCATCAATCGCGCCGTGATGGTAGGATTGAAGTTTACGGTTGGGCTCGCCACTGCAGGATCGAAAGTTTAGTGCAACGACCTGCCAACCTCTGCGGAAAAAGAAGTCAGCCATTCCACGGATGTATTGGCTTTCGGAACTACCTTCCAATCCATGGCATAAAAAAAGAAGGTCGCGACTTTCCTGGTGCAACCAGTCCAGATCTACAAAATCACCATCCGGCAGGGTGATTCGCTCTCGTCGGAATGGTGGTCTGACCTTACGAAAGAAATAAGGATACAACGTTTGCAGATGGCCGCCAGGCAAGTACCAGGGTGGCCGGTATCCGGAAGCATTTAATATCGGCATCCCCAAAAATAAGCCACATTCCATTAATCCGCCTGCCGGTGTCCGCCGTAGCTATTTTAATCGTCCCCACAATTATCCGTTTCGTCGCTTTTTGCAGGTATAAAGTTTTGCATCGTTGAAAATCCATCTACCTTTAATTGCTTATGGCGATGATAACGCACGGGAACCACAGAGAACGCTTGAAATCAAGCATCTTCACAGCCACCTTATTCGTAAGCCTGGCCATCTGGTCAACGCTGTCGGCACAATCGATGACCGCTGGAAAAAGTGCCCGTGGGGATTGGGCAACCATCCGGGCAAGAATTTCCGAATGGGGCGACGTCCATCTTTTTTCAGACACCACGGAAGCATTAAAAGGTTCCAATCTGGTATTTAACTGGGATTCGGACAGTGACCTACTTACTTCATTTAATGCCTGGCTGCGGGAGAAAGGGCTTACCTGCATCGCCTATAATGAGGAAACCTGGATCGTTGTCGCCTATGCCGACGCCGAGCGGTCGCTGGAAGCCTGGAATCGCAGGAATAAGTTGCTTGAAGCCATCAGCGCCCAACCGTCGGATCAGGTCAGCGCCACGGTGATCGGAGCCATCCAATCCGGAGAGGCTGCCAAAGGCCAGTTAACATTGACAGGTATTGTGCGTGACGAGGAAACCGGTGAAACCATAATCGGGGCGACAATTATACCACAGCAAGGGGGAGACCCGACGGTTTCAGATGTTGACGGTACATTCACCCTGCAATTGCCGGTTGGGGAAAACCGTCTGACCGTTCAATCCATCGGTATGGAAGAAAAAGAGATTCCTATCGTCATGGCAGGAGAAGGTGAACTGGATGTATTTCTGCATCGCGCCAGCCTTCAACTGGAGGAAGTCGTAGTATCTGAAAAAGCTGCCGATCAAAATCTGCGTTCACTGACCATGGGGATCGAGCAGTTAAATATGAAAGAAATTGCCAAGTTGCCGGCATTTCTGGGTGAATTTGATGTAATCAAAAGCCTTATTTCATTGCCCGGCGTCAGCACTGCCGGAGAAGGCGTCGGGGGCATCAATGTCCGGGGAGGGAATATTGATCAAAACCTGATCATTCAGGACGACATTATCTATTTTAATCCCAGTCATGCCCTGGGTTTCTTTTCGCTCTTCCACCCGGACCTGGTTGATGATGTCAAATTATTCAAAGGAAATATTCCAGCTAAGTATGGCGGCCGTTTATCATCGGTCTTATCAACGGGCATGCGGACCGGCAGTAAAGAGGAATGGACCATCAAAGCCGGATTGGGCATCATGTCCTCCAAATTGGCGTTGGAAGGCCCCCTGGTCAATAACAAGACGTCAATCATCCTGGGAGGACGCATTTCTTATATCAATTGGATCCTTGGATTGGTCAATCTACCGGACGTTCAGGACAGCCGTGTTTCCTTCTCCGATTTCCAGGGAAAGCTGGATCACCGGTTAAACAACAAATCCAGCATCGGTCTGGAAGGGTATCAGGGTAGTGATTATTTACGGTTTGCCAATGAAGCCCGATTTAATTATGGAACCAGGTCATTGGCCGCATATTACAATACCTTAATAGGCAACCGGGCTAATCTGAACACAAAACTGATTTATGGTAATTACTATTCTGACCTGGGAGATCTCAAAATTCTGAATCCTTCCGTATTTAAGACCGGCATCGAATACGTGAAAGGCAGATCAGAGCTGGTCTTCCAAAAGAATCAACGGGCGACCTGGGTGGGCGGCTTCGAAGCAACCCGCTATCAGGTGAACCCCGGTATTTTGGGCCCGGATAATGATGAATCTGTCGTGGTGAAAGAAGAGACGCCCCGGGAACAAGGCATTGAAGGAGCTTTATATCTGGAAACCGAACAGCGGTTTTCGGATTTATTTTCTTTTTCTGCGGGATTGCGATTTAGCGGTTTTATACTGCAAGGGCCGAAAAGGGTTCGCAATTATGCCGGCCCGGACCAACTTTATGATGAAGCAACAGATACTACGAGTTATGCCAAAGGTGCCACCGTCGCATCTTATTTTGGCCTCGAACCAAGAGTTTCCATGAATTACCGGATGAATGAAACGTCCAGCCTTAAGCTGGGAGCGACCCGTACTTATCAGTATTTGTCGCTCATTTCCAATACGGTAGCAGCAACGCCGGTCGATTTCTGGAAGCTGGCCGATTCGTATTTGAAACCACAACGGGCCGATGGGATAAGCCTGGGCTATTACCGGAATTTCAAGAACAATGAATGGGAAACTTCGGCTGAAGTATACTATAAAGTCCTCCAAAATGTACCTGAATACCGGGACTTCCCGGACTTGTTAGGCAATGAATTTCTTGAAACGGAATTGGTGCCGGCAGAAGGTCAGAACTATGGGCTGGAATTAAGCATCAAGAAAAATCTGGGATTATTAACCGGCCGGTTGTCCTATACCTACAGCCGGGCCATCCGGAGGGTAAATACCGGTATCCCTGAATTGGATGTCAACCGGGGCGGATGGTATCCCTCCTATTTTGACAAGCCCCATGACATTACCACCTTGCTTAATTTTAACATCATGCAGCGGCTCAGCCTGAATGTAAGTTTTACCTACAGCTCCGGAAGACCCATCACTGCACCTACCGGGAAGTACACGGATTGGCATGTTGTCAGTGTGCCCATCTATTCCGATCGGAATCAATACCGGATTCCGGATTATTACCGGATGGATGTATCCGCGAATTTGTTTCCCGGTTATCGCAAGGACCGGCGTCTTAAGAGCAGTTGGTCTTTGTCGGTCTATAATTTATTGGGACGAAAAAATGCCTACTCGATCTACTTCCGGCAAAAACCATTTCAGAGTTTGTCTACTTATCGTCTGGCTGTATTGGGTTCCATCTTTCCTTCGATCACCTATAATCTCGAGTGGTAATATGAAGCGTTTGCATATAGGGGTGCTCTTTTTAATCTTATCGGTCGGGTGTGTCGATGAGATCGACTTTCCGGTTCGGGAGGCATCCGAATTAATGAATATTGCCGGGCAGTTTACGGACAGCCTGGAAGAGCAGGAAATCATTGTGCTGAAAGCTGCGCCGGTCAGGCAGGGCGGGCCGATTTTTGGACAACCCGTGGTGGGAGCAACGGTGTATGTCGAATCGGAGTCAGGTGAAATATTTCCTTTCACCGAAGAAATTGACGGCTTTTACCGGACCATTGCCAAAGGAGAACCCGGCCAATCTTATCGTGCGGTCGTTAAGACGCCGGATGGTTTGATGTACCAGTCGACTTACCAGCAGATCCCTACCATCGAAAGTGATTTTGATGTCACGCCACAAAAATATGCAACAAGGGAACTAACTAGCGACAATGCCATCACCGATGGTCTGAAAGTAGGTTTGTTCCTCTCAGCCAACCTGGAATCCCAGGGTGAAAAAACTAATAATCTATACCGTGTTGTCGGAGAATACGACTTCTGGGAATGGGAAGGAGCCATGGACCTAAACCCCCGCCACTGTTATCCCAAGGAATATCCGGATTACGGCCAGGTGACGTTATTTTCCGGCATCGACGAACCGGGCGCGAAGATTGATCATGAGCTGTTTTTCTCCACCAAACCCGACCACCGCTTTTCATTCAACTATTGTTTTCACGTCATTCAGCATACCATCAACCGGGAGTCATTCCTTTATTGGGACAAGGTCGCCAAACTGGCCAATCAGGACATTGGACTTTTTGATCCTCCCTTGGGAAAGGTCCGCGGAAACATGCGGAATGCCGAAGATCTATCGGAAGAAGTTCTCGGCAATTTTACCGTCTCGGCAGTCAAAGAAAAGCGATTTTTTGCCAATAGCTTAACCCTTGAAATAGAAGTATTTCCACTTTGTTTGGATCCGACCCGGACGGAATTGCACGATTACTGCCGAAACTGTCTGAAAATTGCCAATAGTACATTGGTAAAACCTGATTATTTTCCATGAAAATTAACCACCGACACCTTTGCTTCTTTGTCGTTTTAGCCGGTTTGCTGATACCGGGAAAACTTTCGGGTCAACGGGAGACCAGGACCATCTTCCTCGCGGTGCCAAAACCGGTCGTACAGCAGGGTGAGACTGTCTGGTACGGGGTGGTACTCGATAATTACCTGCTCAGAAAGGGAAAATATCCGGTATTACACGGGTATATAAAAGACCACACCGGTGATCTGATCGATCATTGGGTGATGCGCCCTGATTCCGGTTTTTTTATTGGTCAACATCCTTTTTCCGAGTCCCTGGTACCGGGGAGTTATGTTTTGTCCGTAGCCATCTGGAACGATTCATATTCCCAGGTCCTTGAAGAAAGCGATCAAATGATCCATGTCCTGGGAGGGGAAGATCAACCCTATTATCGCTTTAGAGATTTTACCGGGGCCCTAGAAGCCGGCGGTCAATCGCCAGGTTCAGAATCTGCGCCTCGGCAATCAATTTGTATTCAGCGTCAATCAGAACCTGCACTGGCCTTTGTAGCCATGCAGGAATGGGATGCCTGGAGGTCCTGGGCTACCTTCCGGGCTGCCGATCTGTCCACCAGGTATGGTTATGCCATGGGCGTACAATTGGACTCTTCCATTGCGGGAGCGTGGACCGTGTATGACCTGCAGACCATGACCTCTTCGTCGATCGATTTACAGGAAACTGGCGGCGCCCTAACTGTGGCTGATTTTACCGGCCAAAAACGCATTCAACTGATTGGACTGCTTGATAACCGGGTGCTGGATGTGAAAGCCATACCGATGCCGGATTTATTGTGGAAACCTGCCGACCTGATTCGTCTTGAGCTGCCTGTGGAAACGAAACATCAATTGCAGGATCAGGAGGAAAAACGTGCGTTGATTGGTAACATATTCGGTTATCAAAATCCAAGGCACAATCCGGCAACCCAAACCATTTCAAACAGCCGTTATGATGACGAATACGATTTAAGCAAGTTCCTTCCTTTTGAATCGCTTGAGCTGTTTATTCATGAAGTGGTGTTGCCTTTAAAGCTGATCCGGAAGCGCAACATCCATTCGATTCGCGTACTGAATGCAGATACTAAAAATTGGTTTGAAGACGCTCCGGTAGTCATGGTTAATGGCATCTTGCAGCCCGACCTATCGCCACTTTTCAATATCCCTTACGATCAGTGCCTGGCCATCCGGCTGTACCGTTCACTGGAAACGACCCGACAGCGATTTGGCCCGTTGGCACGCAATGGAGTAATTGAAATCGTTACCAAACCGACCTATCAGGCTGTTGAGGAAACGCTCACCCTGGAGGGACTCACATCCAATAAAACCTACCAGCCTGCAATCCCACTGGGCCGGAATGACGAAACCCCCGTATTGATTCCTGTCCCTTTGTTTGGAATGGCACGCAGCAATCCCATATGTTATACGCACTCCGACGAAACCGGCGCATTTCGTTATGCGGAATTCCGGCTGCAGGACCGGCGCCTGGTGATTGCCGTTAAGGATTTTGTGGTGAGGTAGTCCATAGCTTATAAGTCAATCCATTTTGAAAGGCATTTACCGGCCGTGCAAGGTCATCAATGCTGAAAAGTCGCCCCATTCAATCCATTGAATCAATTCATGTCCCCGGGCAATGGCCATGGTACTGTTGCCAAAAAGATAACGCATGAACTTTTCAAACGTCTTCTCATCTTCCAGTTCAAATGCTTTGGCTTGCCGGTCGAAGGCGTCCAGGTCAAAGTCTCCCCAGTGTTTTTCAGGTAAACCGGCTACTTTGGCCAGGTATTGTTTGGCCGCTGACACGTCCTGACAGGTGAGTAATCCTCCCCGGTCAGCAGTGAATTCTGCCATTTGATCCCAATAAAACAGGGCATAGCGCAGACCACCAGACAATATTGAGCTCAAGCCTAAGGTCACCGGAGCCAGCGTATCGATCAATTCCGGGAAAATAAACCCGATTTCCTTATAAAGAATGTGATTGTTTTGAATGTGTGCCAGTTGGCGGCCAAAAACAAACAACAATTCCTGATGCGTGCATCGATTGACACACTCGGAAGTGATCAATATGATGGGATGATCGACGCCCAGGGTGATGGCATCCAGATCCTCCGACCGGCGAATGTAGAGTTCCGGCCGGACAGGGACCTGCAGGATCGAACAAGCCGAATCCAGCAGCCGGTTCAATTCCGGGAAAGCATCCGGTGAAGCTTCCAGGCTGCTTCCAGTGGACTGGAGTTTGATGATCTTTTCGATCCCCATGTCGTAGAATTTTTTGACCACGCGTTCGATGCCTTTGGTTTCCTGAAGTGCGCGCATGGCTTTCTTTTCCCGGGGATGCTGGTACTCAAATCCATGCAGGGCGTTAAGTCGGAGCAGGTTCATGTTTTTTTCTTGAAGATGATCCGGAATGTCTAAAGCAGCAAGAAATTAAGACGAAAGGACGGTGGAACCAGGTTAATGGATGATTCAATTACGGAATTAAATTTGATTACCCGGGGAGCTTTCACCGGTATTCCCTGAAAAAATAATTAATTTCATCGGACTGTATTTTGCGATGATTGTTCATTAAATCGCATTTGGCAAAATGGAAAATGAAGGTAAATCTACATCCGGGAGGTTGCTCTCACTGGATGCACTGAGGGGGTTTGATATGTTTTGGATTATGGGCGGTGAAGGCATTTTCATCGCTTTGGCTTCGCTGACAGGCTGGCCGGTACTGGAATGGTGGGCCGGGCAACTACAGCACGGGAAATGGCACGGATTTCATTTTTACGACATGATCTTCCCACTTTTCCTCTTTATGGCCGGCGTTTCTTTCCCTTTTTCCATGGCCAAACGGTATCATGGTCCGGAAAACAGAAAGTCCCTGTACCGGCATGTTATTGCCCGGGGTTTGATCCTGGTCCTTCTGGGAATCATTTACAACAACGCCATCAGTTTTGATTTTGCCAACATGCGCTATGGTAGCGTTTTGGGCCGGATTGGCCTGGCGTGGATGTTTGGCGCCCTTATTTTTATGAATACCAACCTCCGCTCCCGCATCATCTGGTTCTGGGGTATCTTGATCGGCTATTGGTTACTGCTGCGTTTTTTTCCGGCGCCGGGAGCGACTGATCCGTTTTCCATGGAAGGCAATCTGGACGGATACATCGACCGGCTGCTGTTGCCCGGAAAATTTTGTTGCTACGAATACGGGGACAGCGAGGGCATCATGAGCACCATTCCTGCCATTTGCACAGCATTACTCGGGATGTTTACCGGGCAGTTCATCCGGGCGGATTATTTGAAGGAGTGGCCGTACCGAAAGGTATTGTACATGGCTGCCTCCGGTGTTGTCCTGATCATCCTGGGGCAATTGTGGAATCTGGTTTTTCCGATCAATAAATATTTGTGGTCCAGTTCATTTGTCTGCTATGTGGGCGGGATGAGTTTGGTATTGTTTACTCTTTTTTACCTGGTGATCGACATTTGGAAATTTCAAAAATGGACCTTCTTTTTCAGAGTCATCGGGATGAATTCCATTACCATTTATTTGGCCGGTGCCATCATTGCGTTCGAGCATACCTCCAAATTCCTCTTTGGGGGATTGATCAAGTTGTTTCCCGATAACTGGTCGGAATTGCTGGGGGCAATGGCTTATGTAGCCACCGCCTGGTTGTTCCTGTACCTACTTTACA
>JAGQXC010000586.1 GCA_020436785.1 Saprospiraceae bacterium
CCGTCACCCCATTCCACTTTCATTTTCTTGATCCGGTCACTCAGACTTTCGGTACTGAAGCGCTCGCGGATGCGCTCGACCATGATGGGGAATGCGAAGGGGGTCACCTTGTCCGGGTATTCGACCCGGATCTGCTGGGACCTGATTCTTTTTAATGCAGCGCGAAGCCGGGCTTCTTCCAGTTGAAAAGTCATCACCTCCTCATAGGTCTGACGATATAAAAGATTTTCTGGTTCATAATCTTTGAATACGTTGAACAACAATTGGGCGGATGCCTGCAGATGTTTTTCCTTCTTGGGTTTGTTGGGAAACCCGGCGAAGACCATCCCGGAGATCCGGGCTACTTCCCGGAATTGCCGGCGGGCCATCTCCACCGAATTGATGCTGGACTCAATGTCGGACTGCAGATGGTCGGTGGAAAACCAGGACTGGATATGCACCGGATCCAGATCGATGGGTTTATCCGACAGCAATTCAAAACCATAATCGTTCATCGCGATGGAGAAAGATATCGGCTGCGACCGGGATATCCTTTTCGCTATCAGAGCGGCCATCCCTTCGTGAACAAAGCGGCCTTCAAAAGGGTACATCATCAGATGATAACCCTCCCGCGTCATGAAATATTCGATCAGAAACAACTCCCGGCCAGGCAGGGAAGACCGTTCAGCTTGCAGGTCAAACAATGGTTGCAGGTATTGTGCTTCCGGTGATGGGGAATAGCCCTCCAGGTACAGGTACAATTCCTCGCGCAACATTTCTGCCAGTTCGGAGCTCAGCGGTGATTTGCCGCCTTGCCAGGAGGGAATGCGGCCCGTCTTTTTAGTTGATTTGCGTACCAGAGCATCCATATCTTTCAACATGACAAATTCCAGCGGCTGACCGGCAAACCAGAATACATCACCGGGCTGTAACTGGGAAATGAACCACTCCTCAATATTGCCCAGAAATTTGCCTCGCAAGAAGCGTACTTTGATCATGGTATCACCGACAATGGTGCCAATGGACAACCGGTGTCTTAAGGCAATCCGGCGATCATGGATTTGATAGTGTCCCCCGGTAATTTCCACTTTCTGAAATTCATCGTATGCTTCCAGGCTGCGGCTTCCTTTCGTGATGAATTGCAATGCCCAATACCACTCCTGAAGATCAAGGCTGCCAAAACAATGGGTGGAGCGCACTTCTGGCCAGATCTCATCGGGCCGGAAGCCATCACTGACCGCCAGGGTCATCAGATACTGAACGAGGACATCGAAGCAGCGGATGTGCGGCACCCGGTTCTCCACGTATTCTTCGGCGATGGCCCGGCGTAAGGAAGGGGATTCCATCAACTCAAGGGCATGGGTGGGCACGAAATAAATCTTACTGGCGGCACCCGGCTGATGGCCGCTGCGACCAGCCCGCTGGATAAATCGAGCGATGCCCTTGGGACTACCGATCTGGACGATGGTTTCCACCGGGCGGAAGTCCACCCCAAGATCGAGGCTCGAGGTGCAGACCACCGCTTTCAACCGGTCATCGTAAAGGGCATCTTCGACCCAGTCACGCAATTCTTTACTGATGGCACTGTGATGCATGGCCATCCAGCCCGCCAGCTGGGGCTCCGCTTCCAGCAACCGTTGGTACCAAATCTCACATTGTGCCCGGGTATTGGTAAAAATGAGTGCACTCTCCGACGCCATGATGATGGGGATGACCCGTTCCAGCAACTTAATGCCCAGGTGGCCGCCCCACGGTAGTTTTTCGACCTCATCATCCAGGATGGAAATGACCTGGATCTCTTTGTGAATGTTGGCTCGGATCAGGACTGCTTGCTCGGGTGCGTAATCGGCACCAAGAAGCACCTCCAGGGCTTGACCGAGGTTACCTACTGTGGCGGAGATGCCCCAGATGCGCAATTCAGAAGCGATCGTCTTCAGGCGGGAAAGACCCAATTCGACGAGAACGCCCCGTTTATTACCGAGAAGCTCGTGCCATTCATCGACCACCACGGCATGGAGATGGCGGAATAAGCGGTCATATCCTTTCGTCGCGAGCAGTAAGTGGATGCTTTCCGGCGTTGTGATCAGTAGGGTAGGAGGCTTTTGTTTTTGACGGGCACGTTCTTTTTGGTCGGTATCGCCGGTGCGAACGGCAATCTCCATTTCGATGCCCAGCCCATCGGCGGCACGGCTGCATGCGTTGTAAATTTCTTTGGTCAGAGCGCGGATGGGTGTGACCCAAATCGCAAAGAGTCCGGGCGGACAGCCGGCTTCCAGGTAGTTTAGGGCAATGGGGATGAACAAGGAATAGGTCTTGCCACTACCGGTTGGCGCATTAACCAGGCCATGTTTTCCCATTCCAAATTCCTGCCAGGCTTGTTCCTGAAACGGAAACGGGTGCCAACCCTGGCGGGAAAACCAGCGGTAGGCCAGATCGTGCGTTGCAGTTTTAGGTTGCAGTGGCGCCATAGAGCCAAAGTATGACATTTACCCAGGAGGTAATTCGAATTATTCGTGAAATTAGTGGCTACACATACCACTGAATATGGTTTTAACGGGATTGGATCGACTGGTTTCCGATGAAAAATTACAAAATCAATTTTCCGGTCAAGTGGCTTTATTGGCCCACAATGCCTCCATCGACCAGCATGGGCTTCATGCAGTCCAGGTATTCAAAAGACTTTTCGGAGATCGATTCATCAAATTATTTGGTCCCCAGCATGGTTTTATGACCGCTGACCAGGACAACATGATCGAAACGGATCATGCCATTCATCCCTATTTCCGGATTCCGGTCTATTCGTTGTATTCGGAGACCAGGGTGCCTACCGACACCATGCTTCAAGGTATCGACCATTTGTTTGTCGATCTCCAGGACATTGGCAGCCGCATGTACACGTATGCATACACCCTGACGTTGTTACTGGAAAAGTGTGCTGCCCGGGACATCGAAGTGATCATTTTGGACCGCCCCAATCCCATCAATGGTCTGGATGTTGAAGGCAATGTGCTGGATCCGGCCTATGCATCGTTCATCGGGCGGCATCCCCTCCCGGTAAGGCATGGATTGACCATCGGCGAAGTTGCTTTAATGCATCAAAAATTCTGGGCGACTGATCCTGCCAACCTGCAGGTTATTCCCATGCTGGGCTGGCAGCGCGACATGTATTATTCCGATACGCAATTGCCCTGGGCATTGCCCTCACCCAATATTGCTCGCCCGGAAAGTGCCCTGATTTTTCTGGCCACGGTCATCTGGGAGGGCACCATCTGGAGTGAAGGCCGGGGAACAACCCAACCGTTTGAGGTTTTCGGGCATCCGGGCCTGGAGCCATATCGATTTTATGACCAACTTGTTGAACCGGCTATCCGACAATCCGGATTATCAGGATTCACCTTGCGCCCAGTGGTCTTTAAACCGACCTTTCACAAACAGTCAGGCTTGGCCTGTGGCGGCTTCCAGGTGCAGGTGCTGGATCGCAGCCGGTTTAAGCCGTGGCGCACCGGACAATTCATCATGCAAACGATTTTTCAACCCTTGAGGGAGGAATTCCAGTGGCTTGAACCTCCCTATGAATATGTCTATGACCGGCTGCCAATCGACATCATCAATGGTACCGATCAGATCCGCCACTGGATAGAGTCAGGGCAGGCCCTGGATGAACTGGAGGCCATGGAGCAACTCGAGGATTATTTGACCATGCGTAATGAGGTCATGTTGTATCGGGAATAAGCACACGGCTACCAGGTGGGAGATCTGTCGGTAACGGGACAGGTTAACTAAGCAGGAAGTATTATTTTTGGAATGAAAATAAATGCAATCAAATGATCCGTGCCTTCTTTTTCCTCTTATTCACATTCTTATTATCAGGATCTATTTTTTCGCAAAAACAGCCTGTCGAACTGGGTGATGTACATTGGGTACGCGATTACGATCAGGCGCTGCGTCAATCCGAACAACTGGGAAAACCGGTGTTAATTCTATTCCAGGAAATACCGGGCTGTGCCACCTGTCAGCGCTTTGGCCAGGAAGTCCTATCGCATCCATTGCTGGTCGAGGCGATAGAACAATTTTTTGTACCGCTGGCTATCTACAACAACCGCCCGGGGAAGGATGCGGAAGTCCTGCAAATGTTTCAGGAACCGGCGTGGAATAATCCGGTGGTACGGATCGTGGATCTTCAAGGGCGCAACCTGACAGGCCGGGTTGCCGGGAATTACACTCCGGGAGCGGTGGCGGATGCAATGATCCAGGTTCTTGAGCGGCAAAAAAAAGACATTCCCGGATACCTGGGACTCCTGCGGGATGAGTTTTCAACATCCAAACCGGTGACCAAAACCTATCAGATGTATTGTTTCTGGTCCGGTGAAAAATTATTAGGCGGCACCCCGGGTGTCCTAAAGACGCGCGCCGGGTATCAGCAGGGTCATGAAGTGGTACAGGTCACCTACGATCCATCACAATTGCAGGAAAAGGAATTGGATGGGGTCGCACAAGCCGGTTCGTGTAAACCGGTTACTGGCGGCAGTTTCCGGGATGACCGGGAACCGAAATATTACATCACCAACTCCCAGTACCGCTTCATCCCTATGACGGAGATGCAAGCTTCCCGCATCAACAGCCTGTTGGGTCAGGGGAAAGATCCACAAGCCTGGTTATCTCCACTTCAGAGGGCATGGTTACAGGACATTCAATTGCATCCGAACAAGGGATGGAAGTCCTGGGTGCAGCAGGATTGGGTTACAGGATGGAAGGTGATGACGGAAACGGAATGGTAAATGTTTTCGGCAGGAATTTGCTGGACATATGTGCGAAATGAATGGGTTTATGCAAAGGCTGTGTTCCACTGGAGTAGAGTCCATGAAGACAAGGGCTAATTACCGGACAGATTCCTGATCTTTTTCGATTTGTTCTTTGATGTTCTTTTCTATGTTGGATTTGAGGTTCTCGTTTTTCGCCATAATTGATCTTATTTTCTCCTTTTCCTGATCATTTTTCACTTCTTTCAACGTTGTTTTTAATTCGGATTGTTTTTGATCAATTTGTTTCAAGTAATCCTTTTTTATCTCTATTTTTTCTGACTTAATCGCTTCATCAAAGATCAGGTCTTCCGGTGATTTTTCCTCTGCCGGCGCGGATGTGCTCGCGATTTCCGGGGGAATGATTTTCTTTTCATCAACACGTCGTTGATTCATGAAAGTAGGTGATACGATTTCAATTTTTTCACCATGAAGTCCATCGACAACGTTAGCATTGAGCTGTGAACTGGTGCTGAAATATTTGCTGCTGTCTTCGAGGAATCCGTGAATTTTATAGGTAACAGAAAAATCGCCCAGGTTGGTGATGTAAACGTAGGGTTTAGTCAATCCGGCAGCCAGGGCTGCTTCTCTGAGGGCATCCTCGATTTTCTGGTGAGGGATGTCATAACCCAATGAAACAGATGTCGAAATGACAGTATTTGATTTACGGATCAGCTTAACCGGATTGTTGGCGATGTACAGATTGGGAATGGTGATAAAATTGCTGTCCTGCAACTGTATTTCCGTATGAAAAATGCTTTTCTTAATCACTCTGCCCTGAAAATCACCGATGTTAATCAGGTCACCGTTCCGGAACCGGTTCATGGTATTATTCATAAACCCGGCGATCAGATTTCCTAGAATGGTCGTTGAACTTAATGCAATTCCGGCACTGATGATTATCCCCAGAAATCCAAGAATTTGTCCTTTTAACGACTTGTCAATGGGGAGCGCCAGGATAAATATCAAAATAGCAACCAAGATCAAAAAGAATGAAATGGCCCCTTTGGCGATGTTTAAGTTAGTGGTGGTTGATCTGATTTTTTTAAAGAACCAGTTATTTAAAAATAACAGAATAATCAGACACAATAATACGATCGATGGCTCAAGAAGGGATTTGATTATGTTAATGATGCTTTCCATCGTATGAGGTTAACGTCTGATTGGCGAACTATTTATTAATGTAAGAAAAATTATCTTTTGTGATTCTGACGGTTCATTTTATAGACCCTCCAGTACGCTTATTACCAATGATTTACTTCCATTGAACAGGGAAAACTCCCGGCTCAAAGCCCCACAAATAGGGTAAGAAAAAATAGACAATAATGGTTAGCAGCAAAATGGATAAAATATTCATCCAGATGCCGGTGCGGACCATGTCAGGAATACGCAGATAACCGGAGCCAAAGACCACCGCATTGGGCGGGGTAGCTACCGGAAGCATGAACGCACACGATGCGGCCACGGTGGCAGATACCATCAGGATGTAGGGATGCACATCAATACTCAGGGCCATCGGTGCGAGGATTGGCAACAACATGGCGGTGGTGGCCAGGTTGGAAGTAATCTCGGTGAGGAAGTTTACGGCTGCAATCAGGATCATAACCAGCAGGATCAATGCGATTCCCTGCAGGAGGGTCATCTGGGACCCGATCCATTCGGCCAGGCCAGTGGACGTAAAGCCTTCGGCAATCGCCAGGCCGCCGCCAAAGAGCAGGATGATGCCCCAGGGCAATTTCACGGCTTCTTCCCAGCGGAGCAACCGGCGGCTGCGATCCTGGTTTGGCAGCAGGAACAAGCATACTGCTGCAGATATGGCGATGATGGTGTCATCCAGTCCAGGGAGAATTTTGGTCAGCAGAAAGGAACGGGTAATCCAGGCAAAGGCGGTAAAGAGGAAGACCACCAATACACTTTTCTCCTCGTATGACATGTTACCGAGCCGTTCCAATTGACGCTTGATTTCGGTGCGTCCGCCGGGGAATGATTTGTCCCGGAAGGTAAACGCAAAGCGGGTCAGGTAAACCCAACAGATGATCAACAGCAGGATGGAAATTGGCAGACCAAATTTCAGCCAGGTGGCAAAGGTCAGTTCGACTCCGTACATATTTTTCAACACCCCGGCCAGCACGAGGTTAGGGGGTGTTCCGATCAGGGTGGCAATGCCGCCAATGGAAGCCGCATAAGCGACCGACAGCATCAGGGCTTTCCCAAAGATGGCATTTTCATCTTCCGTCGTCTCCGGATTGTCTTTCAGTTGAGCAATGATGGCCATGCCGATCGGCAACATCATCACGGCCGTGGCGGTATTGGAGATCCACATCGATAAGAAAGCCGTGGCAACCATGAATCCCAGGATGATGCGAGTGGTGTTGGTTCCGATCATGCGAATGATGTTGAGGGCAATGCGGCGGTGCAGGTTCCATTTTTCGATGGCAATGGCAATAAAAAATCCGCCCATGTACAGGAAGACATAAGGATGACCAAACGAGGTGGAAGTTGCCTTTAAATCCAGGGCGCCGGTGAGGGGAAAGAGCACGATCGGCAACAGGGAAGTGACGGCGATGGGTATCGCTTCTGTGATCCACCAGATCGCGACCCACAGTGTACAGGCCAAAACGGCTACTCCTGCCTCCGAAAGGCCTGGTGGATGAAAACTGGTAAGTACCAGGATGAATAACAATGGACCGAGGATCAAGCCGAGGGTGGAGGCGCCAAATTTCATAAGCTTAAAGCTAGGAAAAAGGGAAAAAATAAAAAGGTTGAGGGTTGAATTTTGAAGGTTGAATGTGGATGATACGACCAAATGTTCCCTGAATCATATCCATAATATCCCTGCTATCCGGGTAAATGGTTTAATGCAGCGTCGCATAATGTTTGGCGATCTGTGCAGCCAGTCGCACATTGTGCAGCACCAGTACTTTATTGGCTTCCACGGTTTTCCCTTTGGATATACGGTGCAGGTAAGCCAAGAGAAACGGAGTGACCGCTTTGCCGGTGATGTGCTCGGTAGCGGCAGCGGCCAGAGCTTCTTCGATCCAGGTTTCCATGGACACGGCGGAGATGGCATGGGATGCCGGAATCGGGTTGGCGATCAGCATCCCGGATGATAAACCCAGTTGATCTTGCTCATAGAGCATGCCCGCGATCATTTCGGGATGATCCACTCGGCAGGGCAGATCGTACGGTGTGTGGGGTACATAAAAGGCTGGAAAGGTATTGGTCCCATAGCCCACCACCGGCACCCCCATGGTTTCCAGGTA
Organism: Saprospiraceae bacterium; assembly: GCA_020436785.1. Taxonomy (GTDB): domain Bacteria; phylum Bacteroidota; class Bacteroidia; order Chitinophagales; family Saprospiraceae; genus JAGQXC01. The sequence goes on from JAGQXC010000586.1 coordinate 8,042, forward strand.
TTCGAGGGTGCGGCCCAGATCGAGGATGGACTTGGCGCCGGCGCTGACCACCGCCACCGGGGTGCGGGACAGCTCCACCAGGTCGGCCGAAATGTCCAGGCTGTTTTCACCGTCGCGGTGCACACCACCGATGCCTCCGGTGGCAAAGAGACGGATGCCCGTTTTGGCGGCGGCCCACATGGTCGCCGAGACGGTCGTCGCTCCGAGTTGCCGGGTGGCCAATGCATAAGGGATGTCCCGGGTGGCGACTTTGACGGCTTTACTGCCTTCACGGCAGAGGGTTTCCAGTTCCCGGGTGTCCAGCCCAACCCGTACCTGGCCATCGATCAGGGCTACCACCGCAGGGGCAGCGCCTTCTTCGGCCAGTACGGCATTGATCTCCAGGGCCAATTCATAATTGGCTGGCCAGGGCAAGCCGTGGCAGAGGAGGGTGGACTCGAGGGCGACGGGAGGTAGGGACGTCGGGAGATGGATCTTGATGTTCATGGTTGTAAAAATACGGAGGTATGGGCGGATTGTCGATCCGGATGGCGTTTATTGCCAACACAGCGGTAAAGAATATTTACTCCAGGAGTAAAATGGATTGTGGATGGAATGCACTACCTTAAGGATTGGAACAACCATTTTCTGATCTTCATGCATCGCTGGATCATTTTTCAGGTGCTATTCTGCTTGTCTGGCCTGATGGATTCTTTATCTGGGCAGACCCGGATTTACAAGTTTGATGAGATTCCAGAGGAACAAGGTTCCTCAAATACCACCACGGTTGTCTGCTTTCAGGACTCTTACGGATACATTTGGCTGGGTGGCTATTCAGGATTGGCGCGGTACGATGGTTATGAATCGAAATGGTATAATAACGACCCACATGATTCACTTACGATTATAGATAACAAGGTAAATGATATAGCTGAAGACAGCCTGGGCAATTTATGGATCATAACCCAGAACGGAATAAGTTATTATCGAAGGGATAAAGATCAATTTTTACAATTCACAAATAATGAAATTGGAATTAAGGATTTCACTCAATTTTATTATGTTTTTATTTTAAATGACGGAACTGTCCTTGTGATTAACAAAACAGAACTATACAAATATGATCCTCACTTAAAGAAGTTTACCAAACTATCCTTTGAACATGATTCGGAAAATAAAGAATTTTATAAGAGTGAAAAAATGTTTGAAGTGAATGGTAATCTCTATCTGATTTCCAAAAATGGAATTAATAAAATTGATATAATAAATGATAGATTTCAATATGATTCAGCATTTTCTAGCCTGAATATTAATAATTATCTTCTCCCGGTTCAAAGGCACTATCCTGAAAATTCTGCTTTGACCTTTTTTACATCCTCAGGATTTTTAATTAATGATGCTACAAAAGAATCATGGAATTTTTACCCAATGAATTTTGAAATAAATAGAGATATAGGATATGGAGCTACTTTAAACAGAAAATATTGGCTTGGCATTAAAGAATATTTGGTTGAATTTGATAATGACACCAAGCAGTTTAACTTTATTCATCATCAGGATGAAGTTAGAAATAGTTTAAAGGGAGGTTTAATTTCGGATTTGATGATGGATAGAAATGAAGATTTATGGGTACCCACCGTAAATGGTGTTTCCATTCTGAAGCGGAATGCGCTTACAAGGATCAAGTCCTATGACTGTGAGTACACTAAAAAGGTCCAAAATGCCTATAGCATCCGTTCATCAAATCCTATAGGACATAGCGAATTTTTGCTAGCTGAAGAATCTAAATTAATAGTTTTTAATCCTGTTACCGGAAATACTATGCCATATCTTCCTGAATTGCAGGATGAAATTTCCCGAAAATTGTCCCACATCGTCTGTTTTCTTGCTGATCGAAAAAATCGGCTTTGGATAGGTGGTCAAGAAGGTCTATTGGTATATGACCGGAATACTAAAAAATTGGATTCTCATTTATATGATAAAAAGGATACTACAAAGGAGTTTTTATCAGCGGTGAAGGATATATATGAAGATAATAACGGTAATATCTGGATTCTAGGTTGGAATAGAGGAATTGGTTTATGGAATGAGAAGAAACATCAACCTGAGAATTTTCTAACTGGCTATGCAATGCGCAAAGCATTTGAAGACTCAAAGGGCAATCTTTGGTTTGGCAGCAGGCAAGGCATTTTAAGAAAGCCACATGGATCGGATCATTGTATTGTGTATACACACGATAACAATGTACCAGGATCGATTGGCGAAAATACCGGATTTTGTTTTTATGAGGATAATCAGGGATTTATTTATGTGGGCACCTACGGGGGCGGGCTAAACATCTATGATCCGTCCAAGGACGCTTTCCGGATGGTTGGTGAGAAGGATGGTCTGGCCAACAATACCGTTTTTGCCATTTTCCCGGACCATCACGGTAATATTTGGCTCTGCACCTACCGGGGATGGAGCCGGTATAATTTGAAAACAGGAGCCATTCGCAATTACAATGCCAAGGATGGCTTTTACAATCCGGAATTCGATGCCTTTGGTTCTTGTCAGGATCCTGAAACCGGTTACATCCTATCCGAGGGAACGATCGGGTTTGATTATTTTAATC
>JAGQXC010000094.1 GCA_020436785.1 Saprospiraceae bacterium
AATGGTTGGAAAAATATCCAGGGATTCCACCGGTTGACCAATGTGTCTGGCCTGATGTTCCAACCCTGGTACTTTCATTAACAACGTGCTGCGGAGGGCATATTCGGACAACGTATGTTTTCCCCAAACCCTTTCATCTCCCAAATGCCAGCCGTGATCCCCCCAGACCACAATCAGGGTACGATCCATGAGCCCCCGTCGCTCCAATGCAGCCATCAATGCACCCACCTGGGCATCGATATAGCTGACACAAGCTGCATAGGCATGGCGTAATTGCCGGGCATAAGCCGGTGAAGCAGGATGTTCGAGATCGGGGTGTTCGGAGGTTTCCAGGTATTGATTGAATTCACCACTTTGCTGCAGGCTCACCGGGCTGACACCATCCGGGATGTCCGGAACCGGAGTGACCGGGATATCCGCATCCTCGTATAGATTCCAATATTTTTGGGGAACGGTCCAGGGCAGGTGCGGTTTGAAATAGCCAACTCCCAAAAAGAAAGGCTTGCCCGAAACATCCAGCGAATCCAGCAGCGCGATTGCCGCTTCCGTGATCCAGCCATCCGGATAAAGGGTATCCGGACCAGGTTGCACCTCCATGGGAGGGACCTGCTTGTCACGACTCTGGCGGTTAGACCCATCGGCATAACCAAAAAAAGCATTCCATCCCGTACCCCATTTCCCGTAAACCTCGGGCAGGTAATCCCAACTGTAAGGCATCTCCCGTACCTCTGTGGGCACATCCGAATATCCGTATACCCGTCCGTCCGGCGCATGGGAAATCTTACCGACTGCTCCGGTTACGTAACCATGGCGACGCAAATCATGGACAAAACTCTCCGGGGCTTCCTGCTCCGGCTGACCGGACATGGCTTCGGCAAATACATCGTTGGAAAGGTACCGGGGCGAGACGGGTCGATGACCGGTCAGTAAACTGTACCGGGAAGCCCCGCAGGTGGGTATCTGTACATAATGGCGGTCAAAGACGAAACCTTGCCCTGCCAATGCATCCAGATTGGGGGTTTTCATATAGGGTAGATCGTAACAACCCAGCTGAGGACGAAGGTCATCAATAGCGATGAACAATACATTCATCGGAGAAGGCGGTCCGGCCATTTTGCATCCGGCACCAAGGATCAAAGTAAGGGCTGCTAACCAGCCTGGCCAATTTCTTTCCATTTCTAATGTTGACGGATCATGGATGTTCCGTGAGGTTATCCATTTGGAAATCATGATCCGCATGGTTCACTCCGTCAGTATTTTGGTCATGTAGTTGAAATAGGGCAACATGGCAACATACGTTTTAACCAGCTCAACCGGAAATCCGGGCTGTGAAACTTCGTCATCGCGGAACGGTCTGCGCACAATCCACGATTTTTTCCTGATCAGATCGATGGCAGGATCATCGTTGGAAAATCCCCGTGGAGCATTCTTCAGTTCTTCCCCTGCAAGTTGGCCGAAATAGGATTTAAATTCCGGATCAGCCGTCACCTGGCGGATGGGACGATCATCTTCCGAAAAAGCCTGACGGATACGCCGTACGTCTTCCGTATTGGGGCCAAAAAATCCGCCTCCGGCAAAGGTTGCTCCCGGCTCCAGGTGAAAATAATAGCCTCCCCGGCGCTGAGCGGTTGCCCGGTTCATACTGAGTCCGAAATAATTCTTGTAAGGAGATTTGTCTTTGGAAAAGCGGACATCACGGTAAATCCGGAATATCTTGATGCCTTCGAGGACATCCACCTGATTCATGGCATGCCAGAGGCTGTCGCGGAATGCCTCCACATTTGCCTTGGCCGCTTCATAGCGATCCTTGTTCCCGGTAAACCACTCTTTATAATTGTTGGCGGCCAGATCACGAAGAAACGCCAGGGTGGATGTTTCAATGGTTGTCATATGGAACAGCTTTTTGTTGTAAGATAACAGGTTCGCGGCAACCGTTGGGTTCAAATCAGCCAGGATTTTTGGACATTTCCCGGCAAGCAGTCACTTCCATCAGTCGTCTTTGTCAAGTTCAAAAAGTTCTTCCACCATCACCTCGAAATGACGGGCCAGTTTCAGGGCCAGCACCGTCGAGGGTACGTATTTATTGCGCTCGATAAAATGGATGGTCTGTCTGGACACACCGATGATCCGGGCCAGGTCTTCCTGCGACAGGTTATGCATTGCGCGGTAAATTTTAACTTTATTCTTCATCGCCTTCCCGCCTCCGCCAGGTTCGTTTCATCCATTCGTAGCAAATGATGTAGATGATCAAAAAAGAAAACAAGTTATAAATCAACACCGATAAAAATGTATCGCAATAGACGGTCCAGACGACAATAAATAAGAGGATCGAATAGATCCAACTGGCGCGAATCAAGGCTTCCAGCCGGATGAATCGCGTCCCTTCATCCTCGAGTTTCTCTTTGCTGAATCCGATGGCGATCAATGCGAACCAGACTAAAGTGAACGCCAACTCGTCGGTCAGATTTTGTGTCCCGCAAAAGATGTCCGAGCTTTCAATTTGAATCGAAAAGCCAGGAATCTGATAGTCGAAATGCAACACCAGCACCCCAAAAACCAGGGCAGGTAATAACAGGATCAAACCAGGAAGCCTGATTCCATGAGGCAATAACCATTGTGATTTCATAACGAATCGAATTGTAAAGTTTATTTAACTAATGTAAAGTATTTTTTACTTATTGCGCAATTATTTTAACATTTTTCATTTTACGATTGACGCAAAATCACCCAAAAGGTTGATATACCGCTCCCTCCATTAATTATATTTTTGTTTGTAAATCAAGCGTTTATGAAATTGTTTTTTACCCTCTGGGCCCTGCTCATCGCAAGTATCGGGTCGGCGAAAGTTTATTACGTGAATGTGAAGGCCAGCGGATCCAACAATGGGACCAGTTGGTCCAATGCCTATCAGGATTTGCAAAAAGCCATTGATCAGGTTCCGGCCGGATCAGAATTATGGATCGCTGCCGGTATTTACCACCCTGTTGCTAAAACCAAGCCCTACGCCATCAAAAAGTCCCTGCACCTCTATGGTGGCTTTGCCGGCGGGGAGTCCAGGATGGAGGACCGCGATTGGACCAGGAACATTACCCGGCTGAGCGGAGATCTACAGAGTGACGACATCGAGTCTTACCAGGACCACCGTGCGGACAATGCTTACCATGTCCTCGACATTTCACTATCCGGAGGGACGGTCTATCTCGACGGGATTTATGTGACCAATGGAACGGGCAATCCCAGTGGTAATTCGACCAACCTGTATGGAATCGGTGGCGGCATCCTGCTTTCCGGTGACCTGGAACTGACCCACTGTTATTTTCTGTATAATGCCGCCAACTACGGAGGTGCGGTTTTGCTGCTCAAAGGTTCCCTGACCATGGAAGACTGCTTGTTTCAAAACAACTACTCCGCGTATGCGGGCGGTGCCATTTACCAGCCCAACAATCACACCACACTCTCTGCCAATGCATGTACTTTCCGGGCCAATTCAAGCGGGGACACCGGTGGTGCGTTTTCTGCCAACCTGGCTAACACCAGCAGTTTGAAGGAATGTCTTTTTGAAGAAAACAGCGCCGCACGCGGTGGCGCCGTCGAGGTCACCTTTGGCGCCAGGGTCACCTGTACCAATTCCCAATTCCGGGGTAATAACGCCAGTTACCTGGGTGGCGTGCTGTTTGTCAATGGCTCCAAGTCCACATTTACGGCTGTCAACTGTGATTTTGAAGAAAACACTCAATGCTGCCAGGAAAATGGAGTTGGCGGGGGTGTTGGGGTAGTCGCCTATGAAGCACTCCTCAAATTTGACCGCTGCCACTTTAATTACAATTCGACGGAGAAGCAGGGTGGCTGCCTGCTGATTGTAGATGCCGACATGGTCGCCGACCGGTCCGATTTCACGGAAAATACCGCGGGATCCGGAGGAGCCCTCTACCTCGCCCGCGAAGAAATCAATACATCACTCTATCTGACCGATTGTGATTTATTGCGCAATGAAGCGGCCTACTATGGGGGCGCAATTTACAACGAAAGTGGAAGCGTTTACGCCCTTGGTGGATTCATGTCCAGCAACCACGCCAATGAATATGGAGGAGCCATTTCTTCGTACGGATCGTACAATTCGCTGGAACTCTCCGGCATCCGGTTTCAACAAAACCAATCCACTTATGCTGGTGGAGCGATCGATCTGGAAGCCGACTCGGAGGCCTTTATTGAAGATTGTTCGTTCGAGAAAAACCGTTCCGGACAAGGAGGAGCGATCGCTTCAACCAATGATGATCAGAAAAGTCTAAATACCCTAACCATCCGGCGATCACATTTTGTACAAAATTCAGCCACGGAGGGAGGTGCCGGAGTTTCTATTTTTAATCACAACCTTACCATGGTGAATTGTCTGATTGAAAAACACGACATCCGCGGTTCCGTCTATGACGGCATCATTTATTTAAACGACTACGACGCTTATTCCGATTCGACCCATCTCATCAATAATACGTTTGTCAACAACACCACCGCCAAAGGCTTCATCATCGAATATCAGGATAAAGGGGACCGGTGTGGTCTGGTCATTCAAAACAATCTATTTGACAATTCCGGACCCGAGGTTGGCCTGGAAGCCGGTCAATACCAGGTCCAATCCCGTGGCGGAAACCTTTGTGCTTCCAATCGGATGAGCGAATGGCTAACCCACGCGAAAGATCAAAACAACAAAAATCCAAAGATGGGAAACGATTACAACCTGCTTGCCGGCAGTCCCGCCATCGATGCAGGTGTCAGTGACCATGCCCCACCGGATGATTATAACGGTAATTTGCGGCAAGGCCCGGTCGATGCCGGCGCCTTTGAAGCCAACGGGGTATCGGGCTTTATTGTTCAGGAGACGTGGAAAGGATCATTGGAAATACTGGGTAACCCCGTCACGACTTACGCCAACCTGCGCTTGAACACTCAGGACGCCACCTCTTTCCGGGTCGAGTTGATTGCCGCCAGCGGAGCTACTGAAACAACCTGGAGCGACTACAAATTACCTGGCAGTCATACTTTCCGCATCCGGATTCCGGCGGTAGCTCCCGGTACCTATTGGCTACGGGTCTGGATGGACAACCAATACCGCACACAACCCCTGATTATTTTCGGGGAGTAAAACCATTCATAAACCGGGAAAGGGCGCCCAGCTTCGGTTGGCCGCCCTCTTTCTTTTCACTATTCAACCCCGTTTCTGAAAGTCACTTTCCACAAGCCGCGTACATCTCCCAGTTTATAACCGGTTGCCTGATCATCCGGGTAGAGGTTCCGCAACGCATCCAGGGTCTCTTCGGTAATGTCGACACTGGGCTGGCCATGGCATTGCAGACATGCCGGCATACTTAACAGGATCGGTTGGTAGAATACCGGATGCTGATCACGAATAATTACCGTATCTCCAGTGATCTTGCCCGCAACATACGCCTCCACCAAAGCAAGTTCTTCCGGGCCGGACGGTTTGTTGGCCACGTTGCGAATCTTATTCGAAGTCCGCCCAATGGTACATTGATACAGATTATCGAGGCTATCGATTTTAGGATTATCCACCGGATGCATGAATTGAAGTGCATATTCGGTCCCTCCTTCAGCAAGTGCTTCGCTTACTTCCTGGAAGAAGGTTTGTTGGGCAACTGCAGCAACCTCCTTGCCTCTGGTGTAATATTCCGACAAATCCGGAGATGAACCTCCCGTGTTTTCGGTCCGTGGTCCACATCCGAAGCCAATAATGACCCCTGTGAACCACAAAAAGTACTTTTTCATAGAACCCGTTTTTGCAATATTATAGGAGGTTCCTCAAGAAATACCATGATGTAAGTTGTCCACCGGGGTCATCTTTATCAATGTTTTGTTACCATTCCAGCGAACAGTCAGGAAAATGAACGAGATCATACCACGGATTTAGTCCTCAGCCCGCACAGGAAAACTGATCTTCCACAATCCGCGTACATCATGCATCCGGTAGCCGGTCGCTTGGTCGGTGGGATAGCGCTCCTGGATTTTTTCCAGGGTGGAAGCCGCAATATCGGTCCCGGGCTGGCCATGGCATTTCAGACAAGTTTCCAGGCCAAGGACGATCGGGCGATAAAATACCGGATGATTGTCCGACAACAGGACGGTATCTCCCACGATCTTTCGATTGAAGTAGTCCATCATCAGGGCGAATTCGGCTTCATTTGCCGGTTGGTTGGATGGATTACGATATCGGTCCGATATTCGGTGGATACGGCAATCATTGGCCCTGGCCAGGCTGTCAATGACCGGACCGGCTTTTTCGTGGCAAAATGCAACCGCAAAATCAGGTCCACCGGCCGTGATCGCCCGGGAAACCTGTTCCAGCAAGGCCGCCTGGGAGGATTGGGCAATGGATGCTCCCCGGGTGTAAATCGATTCCAAATCCGGGACATTGACTACTTCCTGCGGAGGTGAGCCGGTCTGGCAGGACACCCATCCGAAGATCGCTAAAACGAAGAAAAAACCTGATCGCATGTTTGAATTTTGGGCAAAGTTAAGCACGTAGCCATTGGGATAACGTGATGGAAATTACGGAAAGTGGGAACACAAGGAATGGCCAGTCCTGGTCTTTGGACCTTTGATTCAACTGAGATGATCCAGCGTATATTTGATCAGGCCGGCATTTGTTCCTATTCTCAGTTTGCGGTGAATGTTCTTACGATGGGTATCCACGGTAAATTTGCTAATGCATAATTCCGAAGCGATTTCCTGCGAGGTGCGCCCCCTGGCCATCAGCCGGAGGATGTCTTTTTCACGGCGCGTGAGTAATTGGATTTCGCTGCTGCGCTCACGGTATTGCTTCTGAATATCGCCGGGCAATTGTTTGCTGAAATAGGTGTTTTTTTGACTGATGCTACGGATGGCTTCGACCAATTCTTTTTTGCCGGTGTTCTTGATGAGGTAACCATTGGCCCCCGCGTCCATCATGTCTAAAACGTCCGCTTCCTGATCATACATACTCAAAGCTAAAACGCAGAGGTCGGGATAATCTTTTTTGAGCATCCGCATCGTAGCTATGCCATCCATCACCGGCATACGAATATCCATCAGGATCAGGTCCGGATCCAGGCCCTGTTCCAGCAGCCTCAGGCATTGCAGGCCATTTTGAGCCTCTCCGATGATCTCGATATCAACCACCTGTTGCAGAATGGATTTTACCCCGTCAATAAATAGCTGATGGTCATCGACGATAATAATCTTAATGATCATAATGGTGTATTTATGATGATGGTGCTTCCGTTGCCGGGAGACGAATCGATGGAAAACTCCGCGCCAATATTGTTCAGCCGGTTTTCAATATTTTTTAAGCCCAATCCGTACGTAATGGATTCCGGATCAAATCCACATCCATTATCTTCCACAATAATGTTCAACTCGCTCTCATGCTTGGTCAATTGAATGGTCACTTCGCTTGCATTCGCATGTTTTACAACATTGGTAACCAATTCCTGAATCACCCTGAATAATTGAATTTCCAGAGCATTGTCTATACGATGGTCCAGATCAATGCCTATTACCTCGACTTGGATATTATTGGTATGGGAGATGAAGTTGGCCATGTGCTGCAACGCCACCAGGAGGCCATCTTTTACCTGTGCACCGGCATTAATGTTGTGAGAGATCTGACGGACCTCCTGATAGGTTTCGTTCGTTAATTTTTTCAATGGGATTAAAGAAAGTTCCTTCTGCAGGTGCTCAGGCACTTCTTCCTGTAATTTGTCAACATAGAGGTTAAGCGTTGCCAGTTTACTTCCCAGGCTATCGTGCAAATCGGCCGCGATCCTGCTGCGTTCAGATTCTTGTATCTGAATGATGTTATCAATGGTGTCCAATTCGTGCTGCCGTAGTTGTTCAATCATTTTCTGCTGATTGATCTTGAAATTTTGCCGGTCAATTACCCTTTTCCGGCGAATATTCTTGTACGTCAGGTAACCCACCAGCAATAAACCCAAGCATAAGGCTGCTATACTCCACAGGAATATCCGGTTCCGGTTGTGGCGGATAGCCAGCTCCTGGTTTTTGGATTTTAACTGCAGAATTTCATTTTCCTTCTTTGCGGATTCATATTGATTGATGACGGTAGCGATTTCCTTAATATTCTTTTCTTCCTGCAGACTATCGCTTAATTTTTGCACTTCCTCCGCATAATGTGTGGCTTCGCGCCAGTTGCTCTCGGCAGCATAGACTTCTTTCATGCGTTTAAGCAGCTCCAATCGCGATTCACTGTCCGCACCGGCCATAGCCTGTCTGTAGTAATCTCTGGCATCCGTATACCGCCGTTCTTTGAATGCGATCAGGCCCAGGTTATGGTACGCCTGGCTGATCCCCTTCGTTTGATTTAATTCCCGTTTTAGCTGGATGGACTTCATGGTATAATTACGGGCTAAATCAAACTCTTCTGCTTCCAGATGCAATTCGCCCAAACTGGTATAGATCAGGGCCAATGACCGTTTATTGCCCTTTGCAGTCGCCAGTTCCTCCGCCAATTCAAAATAATAACCGGCTGAATCCAGCTGCCCGTTTTGCATAAACTGGGTCGCCAGGTTGGGCAAGGTAATCATGGTAAATTGATCCATGCGCTGACTGCGAAATATGGCCAGCGCTTTCCGGCTGTACTGAATGGCTTTTTCGTAATCGTTCAACTGGGCAAATGCAGTGGCCAGATTGCTGTAGCACTTGGCGGCGTTGACCAGATCTCCGATCGGTTCGAAATAATTCAAGCTTTCAATAAAAATGGAAATGGCATCAGAAAAACGAGCTTGCTGGAGCAGCACAGATCCAATACTGATGTTCAGGGAAGCCAGCCTAAAGGTATCCCGGGCATCCACGAGTCGTTCTTTGGCCTGCAGGAAAAAATAAAATGCAGAATCCCATTGCGATTGATAAAAAAAATAACGCCCCAATTGATCCAACGCTTCAGCCCGTAAAGGGTCCTGTTCAGTCAGCAGGTTCAGGGTCTGAATTCCGTAGTATTTGCTTTTGGCCAGATCGACAGCCTGATAAGCCTTTGCCAGGGCCAGACTGATTTGTCCTTTCTCAACCGGAGAGGATGCCGTCTCAAATGCGCGGGCCAAACTGTCCACCCGTTGCATCTCCGGCTGGGCAAAGAGCAACGTTCCATAAATTAGCAATAGGACGGATATCGCTTGCTTCCTCCATCTCATACCATGCGGATTGACGCTTTAAACAAAGATACGGAATGCCAATCCGTCGCAGATACCTAGGTATAGGTACCTTGGCTGAACAGCTCCGCCGAAACCAAGCTCAACGGTAGACCAGGTGTAAATTACTGGTCATCCAGGCATGACGAAGATTATGGGTCCGGTATGGATTCCTGCCTGCCTTTGGCCGCAGTCATCATTCCCTCCTGTTCACTGATAGGCAGCTCCGTGCTGATTCCGGTGTCTGGTGCCCTGCTCGTAACCGTAGGCGATTTCGATCAGGGTTGACTCATCAAATAATCTTCCAAGAAACTGAATGCCGGCAGGAAGCCCATCGGCATTAAATCCCATCGGCACCGTGATGGCCGGCTGGCCGGTGTGGGGGGCAATAACCTGGCTGTTATCTCCCCGGTATTCTTCCCGAAAACGGTCAATGTGAGCCGGGGGATACGTCCAGGTTGGATAAACGATGGCATCGATCACCTGATCGTCCATCACCTTTTCGATGGCCTCGCGAAAAGCTATACGCAATGGATCATCAAATGGGGTACCGCAAGGCACCTCGCCATCCGGACGATCGATGTGACTCCGCTGGTATTCTAAACGCTGCCGGGTAAAATCAGAGTGGGTGCCGATCCGCAGGATGTCTTCAATGGTCTGGACGCTGTCGATCTGTACCCGCTGTGTAAGATAGGTTTCGATGTCCTTGCGAAAATCGGCACACCACTGGTTAGTTCGTAAATCGTCAAAACCAGGTATTTCAAGGGAATCAACCACGTCGGCACCCAGACGCCTCAGGTCCCGGATGGCTTGCTCATAGACCAGCCGGATGCCCGGATCCATGTCTTCACTGAGTACCCGGAGAACACCAATTCGTTTACCGGACAGGCCATCAGCCTTAAGAAAACGGAGGTAGTCTTCTTTCACATAACTTTCACCGTAATAAGTCAGCGGGTCTTCCGCGTCCACACCCGCCGTGGCCTGCAACACCCGTACGGCGTCGGTCACTGTACGACACATCGGTCCTCCCACATCGTTGCGCAGGTAGAGCGGCACGATTCCCTGCCTGCTCACCAATCCCAGACTGGGCCGGAATCCAACCAAAGCACAATGTGACGACGGACCCCGGATGGAATTGCCCGTATCGGTGCCTAAACCAAGAACTCCGATATTGGCTGCAATTGCTGCCGCCGTACCGCCGCTTGATCCGGCGGGCACGCGCGTTGTATCGTAAGGATTACGGGTTATTCCGAACGTTGAGCTTTCCGTATGCATCGGGCTGAAAGCCCATTCGGCCATATTGGATTTGGCAAGGATCACCGCACCGGCATCCAACAACTTTTGCACCATCCAGGCATTGGTTTGTGGGACGAAACGGACCAAGGCATTCGATCCCGCCGTGGTAGGCAGGCCGGCGGTTTCATAATTGTCTTTCACGATGAGTGGAATGCCATGCAGCGGTCGCAATTCTCCTGTTTGCTTATACGCTGCATCCAGGTCGCGGGCTTGTTGGAGCAATTGGGGATTTAGGTAAGTAATGGCATTGATGCGGGGATTGATGCTATCTATGCGCTGGAGATAAGCTTTCATCAACTCCTCACAGGTAAACGTTCCCGCGCGGTAGGCGGCATGAATATCCGCCACCGTGAGTTCGTCCAAACGGATTGATTTATCCTGCCTGGTTTCACGACAGTTTTGCAGGAAAACCATTGTGATCGTAAAAAGAAAAACGGGCCACCTCATGGTCTATCGTTTGTTAAATATACGGTTTCATAATGGTTGAACAACCTAAGAGTAAGCGCATACACCTTGACCAATAATTATCGAGATTTATCAAAAATTGGGGCGATGATACTTTACAAAATCTTGTTGTTCTCTTCCATTGCCGCCGCGATGGTTATTCTTTATTTCTTTTTGGTTGGACTGACCGACGGTTCGATCACTGCGCGGAACGGTATGATCTGGTCAATCCTGTTGCTGGCAGTCGCTGCCAGCTTGGTGGGTGGCATCGTATTAAAACGACATGGATTCATCACCTGGTCCAAATTGTGCCTGGCGGTACTGGCCATTCCGGGATGGCTGTATGCTTTTTACCTGGTCCTGATCGTAGTCACCAAACCGCGATGGAATTGAGGCCCGGATCTAAGGAACAATTTCCACCCAATGGGTACACGTGAATTCCGCCTTGCCCGGCAAAGCCATAACGCCTTCCTTTTGATGAAAAGGTCCCTGGAAATCCTTTTCATCAGCCACCCCATGCCAGGGTTCTATACAGACAAACGGTGCCTCTGAGGATTTGGACCAGATGCCCAGATAAGGAAATCCGCTGAAACCGAAACGCCAGATCTCCCGATCGTCAGGTCCAATCAGGCTCAGTTGTTCTGATCGCAGGCTATGAAAGATGAGGGCATCCTGATCGAAGAGATCGTCCTTAATTTTTAAGGTTGTCGCATCCTCCAGCATTACTTCCGATTGCCCGGTTCGTAAACCTGCATCCAGCAGCAGGCGATCTGCGGTCTCCGGAGTTTCAAACCGTAAGGCATAATCGCTCCGTTTGGTCCCAGGAAGGATCGGTACATTGAATGCGGGATGGGCTCCTAATGAAAAAAACAAGGTTTCTTCTCCCGGATTGGTCACCTCGTAGGTGATGTATAACCTGGATTTTTCCAGGGTATAGATGGCGGCCAGGATGAATGAAAACGGATATCGGGGCATGGTCTCCGCATTTTCAGTAAGGACCAGCTTAATCGAATCGGGCTCTTCCTGTTTCAGGGCGAAAGGCAAATCGCGGGCAAATCCGTGCTGGGACATCTGAAATTCCTGGTCATCGATGCGATACTGGTCGTTAACCAATTTACCGACAATCGGAAACAAGATGGACGAATGCCGCTTCCAGTAGGCGGGATCCCCCTGCCAGAGGTATTCACGCTGGGTAGGCAGATGAAAGATGCTGGCCAGCTCCGCGCCGGATTCTTTAATGCTTACCTTAAGTTCGTCGTTTTCAATGGTATACTTGCGCATGTCTTAAAAGTACGAGAAGAATTAACCTTGTCAAAAGAGACCAATATCATTTGGCCGGGTCGCGGGAGATGCGGTAAATTAATCAAAAAAATAATGAATCTCCTTGATCAAAACTTTCCGGATAAACCGGTAGCCCTGACCAATTTGTTGCGCGATGCAGCCACGGTAAGCCTGATCCGGTTACAAGCCCATGCCCAATTGAGCGCCCACCAAAGCAAGACCAATGCCTTGTTGATCCTCTTGAACGGAGAAGTGGTATACCAGGAAGATGATCGTGAAATGGTCCTGCACGAACCCTATGATTATGTCCGGATAACTGCCAGAAAAACCCATGAATTATCGGGAAGGTCAGAAAGCCTGCTGCTTTTGGTTCAGTAATTGATGATCATGCGGTGGAGCAATTAATTGAGAGATATTGGTTAATTTCGGGTACTCAGTAACCTTGGTATGGACCTGACAAATAGCACTAAATTAATCGCCGTCAAAGTGATTCATACCCTGATATGGGTATTTTTCGTATCGATTATTTTTTACGTATTATATGGTGGGATGACCAATCAGGTTAACCGTTACACCTGGATAGCCATTGGCCTGGTAGTTTTTGAAGGCTTGATTTTATTAGTATTCAAAATGTACTGTCCGCTCACTTTGATCGCACGTAAATACTCTGATTCCACCATGGACAATTTTGATATTTACCTGCCAAATTATCTGGCGAAACACAATAAAAGGATCTTTACAACACTCTTCCTTGCCGC
>JAGQXC010000587.1 GCA_020436785.1 Saprospiraceae bacterium
GGATACATGATCTCCATTTACGGCAACAGCCACCAGGGTGTCATTTACTTTAAGGAGTGCCTGAAGATTGCCGGCAAATATGAATTCAGCGTGCCGGCCTACCTGAGCAGTCAACAGATTTCCGGCTATTATGGCCTGAACCTGATGGATGTTAAGGAGTTCCATAAATATTTCGAAATGGAACAGCGGGCACTGAACGATGTTATCATCGAAAACAAACTCAGTAAGATCTATGCCGAGATCTTCTCCGTACTTGACCACAAGATGATTTCCTACGCCAATAAAAAGCTACTGGAAGAGAAATTTGCTGAAACCAAAAAACTGGAAGGGCAGTCGACGACGGCTCGCAGTACCCGGTTTTATTACAACATCCTCGCCAGCATCCGCTATTTTGAAAAGGACTATAAGCAAACCATTGCCATTTGCGAAAAAGCAATTGCCAAATTGAATACCTATCCCTATAAACTGGAATTTCACATTTTTACTTTTCAATTAAAACGTCTGATGGCCCTGATCCAATTGGGAAAATGGTCCGCAGCCATTGATCTTTGCAATCATTACAAATCCACAAAAATCAACAACCAGACGACCTTCATCGCTCAGTACTATCTGTTTATCATCCTGATGCGTATGGGCAATTATGAAGAGGCCCGTGAGGTCTTGCGCAACGAAATGGGTCCGTTGCTGGAAAAAATGAAACAGCCTATCTACGATGAGAACTTTGAAATTTTTAACACTTATCTGCAGTTCCTGGAACAACGGGGAATACTCCCTGCCACCAAGAAACGGTTTCGCATTCAAAAATTCCTGAATGATGTTCCCAAATACACCAAAGACAAGAAAGGGTTAAATACATCCATTCTCATTTTGCAAATTTTGTTTTTTCTCCACCAGAAAAATTTTTCGAACATTATTGACCGCGTCGATGCCCTCAAACAATACAGTTACCGGTATCTGCGCCAGGATGAGACACTGCGTCAAAACCTATTTATCAAGATGCTCAATAATATGGTCCGGGCTGATTTTAATCGGCTGCGAACCGAAAGGTATGTTGAAAATTTATGGGAAAAACTTCGTCAATCGCCCTTTAACATCTCCGAACAAGGGATCGAAGTAGAAATATTGCCATTTGAGGAGTTGTGGCCCATCGTTTTGGAAATGCTGGATGAATGATGCCGGGGCAGGTGAAAAGTGGTATTTTAGGCGCGAATGTTCGAGTATATGGTTCGAAATCTGATTTTTATTGTTGCGGTTTTTCTGGTAACCAGCTGCCATCAAGAGACTTGTCCCGGTGATGCTAAAGCGTTCATGTCGGAATACCGGCAATTGCTCCATGACGTCAGCACCCTGGATCGCTACATCTCCAGTAAACAGTGGGAACCCTACGATCAGCGATTTGAACATTTGATCCTTTCCTGCTATCCTCCGGTTGAACCGCAATTGACTGATTCGCTGCAGCGTTCGGTCTGGCTGGATGCCATATCCTTTGCCATGGCCAGGCATCGCTATGATGTGCAAAAGATCATTCAGGACACCACCGAGCAAACCCTGGTGGTCATCCGCGAGCATATGCGAACCCTGTGGGATAACCCATACAGCGCTTTTGAAGAAATCTTTCGCCGTCAGACCGGTGAAGAATTTCAGGATGCCCTGAAGGAAGTAAAAGGAGATACAAGCGGTCAATAAACGGAGCCATGTACGACGTTTTACTCAGTTTCATCACCGCATTCACCCTGACTTTTGTCGCTATTCCCTCCATCATCAATGTAGCCAAGGTCAAACACCTGATGGATGAGCCCGGAGAGCGCCGGTCACACACCGACAGCATTCCGACATTGGGAGGGATCGGGATCTTTGCGGGTGTCATATTTTCGATTGTACTCTGGACCCCGTTTGGTGTCTTCCAGGATTTGCAGTACATCCTTTGTGCTTTCGTCATTATATTTCTCATTGGAGCCAAGGACGATCTGGTGCCTATGTCTCCCTGGCGCAAATTGGCCGGTCAATTGTTTGCCGCCTTTATTCTGGTCTACAAAGCCAATGTCCGGCTGACCAGCTTTTACGGTTTGTTTGGCATCACGTTGTTGCCCGATATGATCAGCTATGCCTTTTCCATTTTTACTATTCTGGTGATCATCAACTCATTTAATTTAATCGATGGCATCAACGGGTTGACCGGTAGCATCAGTACACTGATTTCATTGGTTCTGGGCGTTTGGTTTTTCCTGGTAGATCAGTTGGACCTGGCCATTGTCGCCTTTGCGCTCGCCGGTTCGGTGCTGGCGTTTATGCGTTATAATGTTACGCCGGCCAAAATATTCATGGGCGACACCGGATCCCTTTTTGTCGGATTGGTCTGTGCCATCCTCACCATAAAATTCATCGAGGTCCACCGGGAGTTGTCCGGTTCCATTTATGCCGTCAGATCGGCACCGGCGGTGGCCATCGGAATCCTGATTCTCCCTTTATTTGATACGCTGCGGGTCTTTACCATTCGTATTCTGCGGGGACACTCTCCGTTGTCTCCCGACCGGCGACACATCCATCATATGATGATCGATGCCGGTTTTTCACACATGCAGGCGACGGGCATCCTGATCCTGAGCAACATTGCCTTTATCGTGATCGCCCTGAAATACCAAAATCTGGGAAATTTTCAATTATTGATCCTCATATTGAGCATGGCATTGATTCTGACGGCCCTATTGCATTTTTATGTGCGCCGAAAGAAAGCCAGAGAAAGAACATTGATATGATCAAATACCTGGTTTACGTATTTATTGGTGGGGGATTTGGCAGTATGGCCCGATACCTGATCAGTCTATGGATTCCCTGGAATACGACTTCCGTTCCTTGGGCAACCTTTACCGCCAATTTTATTGCCTGTCTGTTGATCGGAGCTTTCTGGATGCTGGGTTCCCGTCAGCTTCTGGATGCACCCTGGCGTTTACTGCTGATCACCGGTTTTTGTGGGGGGTTCAGTACGTTTTCTACCTTTTCCAACGAGTTGTTTTTGTTAGGAGAAGAAGGAAACTGGGTGACTGCCGCCAGCTATGCACTGATCAGTATGCTGTGTTGTTGGCTTGGTGTCTTCCTGGGCGTATGGGTCACCGACCAGTGGACGGCTTGAGGGTTATTCCGGACATTTTAACTTGAAGCCCACTCCATGAATGTTTTCGATTTTCAATCGGTCGTCAAATTTGCAATATTTCCGGAGACGGGATATAAACACATCGAGACTTCTTCCCAGAAAGTAATCGTCTTCACCCCACAGCGCTTCCAGGATATCGCTGCGGCGCACCACCT
This sequence comes from Saprospiraceae bacterium, assembly GCA_020436785.1. Classification (GTDB taxonomy): domain Bacteria; phylum Bacteroidota; class Bacteroidia; order Chitinophagales; family Saprospiraceae; genus JAGQXC01. Next base: position 3,307 of record JAGQXC010000587.1, read on the forward strand.
GGTTTCGGTTCTTCCACAGAAACATCAGCAAATCCGCTTCCCGCTGGGTCAATGTTACTTCTTCTCCTCCCTGATGAAGGATCAGGTTTTGATATTCGAATTCAATGTCACCAATGGAAACCACTTCCGCCGCTGTACTTTGCCGTACTTTGCTACGACGGAGAAATACCTCAATCTTAAGCAACAGCTCCTCCATGGAGTAGGGTTTGGTAATGTAATCGTCGGCTCCGATCCGCAGACCCTGGATCCGGTCTTCCTTCATGGATTTGGCAGAAAGAAATAATATGGGGGTTTCAATGTCCTTGCGACGAATGGTCGTTGCCAAGTCGAAACCATCAATTTCCGGCAGCATCACGTCGAGGATGTACAGGTCGTAAGCTGCTCCATTCCGGATCGTCTCCAAGGCAGACTTGCCATCAATCTTATGCGTCACCAGGTATCCTTGTTGTTCCAGATGCTCCTGGGTAAGCATGCTCAGGGTTTCATCGTCTTCCACGTAAAGAATGTGTGCTTTAACCATCGTGTCAAATTAATGAAAGTGAATATCTACCGTAGTCCCCCTGCCAGGTTTACTGTCCATGAGGATATGCCATTTATGGGCATCACAGATGAGTTTGACATAATACAATCCCAAACCGAAACCTTTGACATTATGAACATTGCCGGTGGATACCCGATAGAACTTCTTGAACAATCTGGTCATTTGCTCTTCCGGAATGCCAATGCCACGATCTTCGATGCGCAACACGGGATATTGTTTTTCCATCCGGGTGCTTACAGAAATTTCAAGGCGCTGTCCGGAATATTTAATGGCGTTGTCCATCAGGTTGGAGATGACATTTTGCAGGTGTCCGGCATCCGCCTGAACGATGGGATTGGCCGCATCAAAACGGCAGGCAAGCTTTCCATCCTTTTGCTCCACCTGGGCCTCAAAAAGTGTTAGTGTATCACGGATCAGGTCATGGAGATTCAGGTTCTCGATGTTCAGCGCAATGCTTTCTTTTTCCAGTTTGGCCAAATCAAGAATTTTATCAATGTGCTGCTGTAAGCGGTCGTTTTGCTGACCGATGATATGCAGGTAACGGTTAACTTTCGGGTCACCCTGAACATACGGATTAGCAATTAGGGAATCCGTGGCGATTTTCATTGACGACAAGGGTGTTTTGAATTCATGGGTAAGGTTGTTGATAAAGTCCGATTGAAGTTGGGTGACTTTTTGCTGCCTTAAGAGCAACACAACGGAATAAATGAAAAACAACGTAGCCAATAGAGTGATCCCGCTAAAAACCAATGAGGGCATCATGTTGGTAAATATGGTACCGACCAGTCCGGGAAATTTGACTCCGAAATAATAGGTGAATTCCTCGTATTTCGGAAGATTGCCCAGGTCTGCCTCATAATCTTTCTTGGAAATGCTGCAGAAGTCGCCATAAACCATCTCATCGCTGCTACAATCGTAGATGGCGTATTCGAAATCAAGATTCAGTTCCCTGGCTTGTAATTCTTCGATGAGAAACCGCTCAAGAATGTTGGCATCAATGCTGTTATTGATGTTTACCACATAGTAATTGGAGGAGACCGATTTGATCAAATCACGATTAGGCAGGGTAATCTGGTCAAATTTTGCCAGCTTCTCCGCGATGTTGTACAACGCAATGTAGATGGTCTGGCGGGTCTTGGCATTTTCGCTGGACCAGGAGTAAGCCACCCAGTACGACTGAAAAGCCAGCATTCCAATCACCAGTATGGAACCCAGGATAAATACCCAATTGATGGCTCGTTGCCGCATAGTATGCTGTAAATAGCATAAAATTAATACGATTTAGCTCGCAGGTTCGCTCGGTTAACAACGAATTAACAATACTTATGCTTACATCTCTGTGTTAATGTGGGAGGACACATCATTCAGCTCCTTAAACTTATTTGTAATTTTGCCGGCCTAATGGGAAATATGTCCATTTCCATTCGATTCGTAGCCATCCTGGCCTTCTTGCTCGCCGGCACCATGACCGGACTTGCCCAAAATCCGTTTGACATCAAACGCAAGGATACCACCCGCAAGGAAACGCCGGTGCAGAAAATTCCAGTGCCTGTGGAACAAAGAGCAAAGCCTGTCGTGAAAAAAAATACCGACACCATTGCGTCTAAAACAAATCGCAAAGATTCACTGCCCCCATCACCCGGCCAGAATGGCAGCCAACAAAATCCATTTGATCTGAACGCTCGGCCGGCCGGCTCGTCGAAACCGGTCAACCCTCCTGTACTCACCAATCAAGATATCCAGGCTACCGATCACCCGGCAGATACACCAGTAGCCAGTGAATCCGGGACACCCGGGAATGAATCCATGGAACCCCCTCAGACCTCCGATAAGTCGGTCGAAACACCCTCGCTACCCAAAGAAAAAGCCAAAGAAGTAGAGAATTATTTTGAACGTATAGTAGGCAGTGTAGCTTTTTGGTTGCTCTTTGTTTGCTTATTAAGTGTCACGGCGGTCGTCAATCTGAACCGGTCATTTATGACAGAACTTACTCAATCCCTGATCAGTGAGAATTTTTTCAGATTGACCTACCGGGAATTCAGTAAAGGGATCTCCCAATACCTGCACCTGGCGATGTATGCGGTTTTTTTCCTGCAAGGGGCCCTATTCATTCACTTTATCATTAAATACTGGTCCACCTTTGACGTGTCCTATTGGCTAATACTGGGGGTGTTCTTTTGTTTGTATTTTGCCAAACACTTTGTCCTGTGGATGTTGTCTGTCCTCTTTCCGGTTGAAAAAGAGACGGCTCAGTACAGTTTTTCAACCATGCAATTTAACATCTTCCTGGGGCTGGTCTTTTTTGCAATCAATTGGCTGCTGGCGTTTGGTCCTGTCAATCTGCATAATGGCTTGATTATGACTGGCATTGGTGCATTTGCAATTTTGTACGTGATGCGACAGTTCAGAGGCCTTCTGATCGGGATAAGATTAGCCACCCTATACAAGTTTCAATTTTTTCTTTACCTTTGCGCGATCGAAATCGGGCCTATATTATTGATTTATAGGCAGATCTCGCTGCAATTATTTTCTTGAAATGAAGTAATTGGTCCTATGTCGGGAAATGCTAAGACTGAAAAATTGAAAGAAGTTAAAACCATTTTAATTTCTCAACCCCAGCCCAGTAATAAGTCTCCCTATCATGAATTGGAGACGAGATATGGGATCACCATTGACTTCAGGCCATTTATCCACGTCGAGCCGGTATCCGAAAAGGAATTCCGGAAGCAACGTATCCGGCTGGACGAATATGAATGCATCGTCTTCACCAGCAAAAATGCCATTGAAAATTTCTTCCGGTTGGCCGAAGAAACCCGGGTCAAGATTTCAGCGGAAACCAAGTATTTCTGTCTGTCTGAAGCGATCGCCAATTACCTGCAAAAATTTATCGTTTACCGCAAGCGTAAGGTTTTTGTCGGACGCAAAACCATCGAAGATCTGGCTTCCTATTTGACTAAACATAAATCCGGCAATCGATTCTTATTACCCTGTTCTAACCTGGGTGCCTTGCCGGTGGTAGAATATCTCACCAAGAATCACATCAACTTTGTCGAGTCGATGATGTACCGCACTGTCAGCAGCGATTTGTCCGATCTGGCTGATATCAAGTACGATGTCCTCGTCTTCTTTTCTCCGTTAGGCATCCAATCGCTTTATGAGAACTTTCCGGATTTTTCACAGGATGAAACCCGGATCGCCGTTTTCGGCAACAGCACTTCCCGCGCCGTCGAAGAGCGCGGCCTGACCATCAACATCAAAGCGCCCGTTCCCGATGCCCCTTCGATGCCGATGGCTCTGGAGAATTACATCAAACTTTCGAATAAAGTTTAGCTGAACCGGTTGCCCCATTCCGTTGTTGCCTATCTATCCAAATGTCAATCAAATCATGGCTGTTTCGAGTGACCACACCGTCATTCATCAAATTAAGACCCGGCTAGCCACATCGCGGTTACCCGGTGAATCAGCCCATGCCCGGATGTCCATACGGCATCGGGTACCAAATTTTAACCATAAGGAACAACCTAAGGAAGCCTCGGTGCTGCTGTTGCTGAATCCAGGACTTCAAGGCTGGGAAGTCGTCTACACCAAACGTGCGGAATACACCGGTGACCGGCACAAAGGTCAGATCAGTTTCCCGGGCGGGCAGCGGGAAGCGACCGATCACGATGCGCTGGCAACTGCTTTGCGCGAAACCGAAGAAGAAATCGGAGCTCCGGCACAGGGTATCATTGCTCTGGGCAGGCTAACCTCCCTGTACATCCCGGTAAGCAACTTTCAGGTTCAACCCTTTGTAGGATACCTCAAAGAACCAACTGCCTTTTATCCCGATCCCCGCGAAATTGACCGGATATTACTCATCCCACTGGATTACCTCCGGCATAGCAGTATTGTCAAGCAGACATCCATTACCGTAAGCGGTCACTACACCCTGGATGATGTTCCTTACTTTGACTTGTATGGGGAGGTGCTATGGGGAGCGACTGCAATGATTACAGCAGAATTCCTGGACGTGATCCGTGAGCAATAAAAAAGCATTGACCCTTTCCATACTTCCACGAGCACCTGCTCCACGGGTCAATGCCTGATCAACCGTATACCCCTATCTCAACTATGAAAAAACAAGGTATAAATTCAAATAACCAAGTATAACCACAAAACGCCTGTTCATAACTGGTCATTTTGCTGTGCCCGGATCTTAAGAAAAGATTAACCGGGAGGCCTCCGGATCTGGTTATCGACCCGCAGTGAAAAATCTCGTACTTTTGTAAGAAGGACCTCACATGCACGTCTATCATCCAAAAAATAAGATTCGTATTGTTACCGCCGCTTCGCTATTTGACGGGCACGATGCAGCCATTAACATCATGCGCCGGATTATGCAATCCTCCGGTGCCGAGATCATCCACCTGGGTCATAACCGGTCGGTTCAGGAAATCGTCCGCGCAGCCATTCAGGAGGATGCACAAGCCATTGCCATTACCTCCTATCAGGGTGGTCACAACGAATTCTTCCAATACATGTACGATCTGCTTCAAAAAGCCGACGCCGGAAACATCAAAATCTTTGGTGGTGGCGGCGGAACCATTTTGCCGGAAGAAATCAAAGCATTACAAGCGTATGGCATTTCCCACATTTACAGCCCCGATGAAGGCCGGCATTTGGGTCTGCAAGGCATGATCAATGATCTGCTGAAGGAGGCCGATCAATCCAGTGGTCACCCGGATCCTTCCGTATTTAACTCTATTTCAACCAACCATCCGCAAGCCGTTGCCCAGGTCATTTCTGCAATTGAAAATTCAGGAGAAAAGTATCACGGAGAATTGCAATTGCTCAAGGAAAAAGCGGCAACCATTAAGGTACCAGTCATCGGTTTTACCGGGACAGGTGGCGCCGGAAAATCAAGCCTGGTCGATGAATTGATCCGAAGATTGTTGCAGGATCTACCCGACCTGACCATTGGCATCATTTCGGTTGACCCCACCAAACGCAAGACCGGTGGTGCGTTATTAGGCGACCGCATCCGGATGAACGCCATCGATACGGAACGGGTTTATTTGCGATCGATGGCAACCCGGCAATCCAACCAGGCCCTTTCCCGCTTCGTCGATGCCAGTCTCGATGTACTAAAGGTGGCCGGATTCGATCTTTTGATCCTGGAAAGTTCAGGCATCGGTCAGTCCGGTTCTGAGATTGCGGACCATTGTGATTTATCTGTGTATGTAATGACCCCGGAATATGGGGCTGCTTCCCAACTGGAAAAGATTGACATGCTGGATTTTGCCGACCTGGTCGTCATCAACAAATTTGACAAGCGTGGTGCTCCGGATGCTCTGCGTGATGTTCGTAAACAATACAAACGAAATCATCAGTTGTGGGAACAGCCGGAGGAAGAACTTCCCGTCTACGGCACCATGGCATCGCAGTTTAATGATCCGGGCGTTAATCTTTTCTACCGGCGTCTCCTGGATCGGTTGCAGGAAAAAGGATGGTTTGGCAACGCGGATTTCAATCACTGGCCGACCGAAGGAGCAACCAAACGATACATCATCCCTCCTCAGCGCAACCGTTACCTCGCCGAGATTTCTGAGAACAATCGCTACTACGACCTGCAGGTAAAAGAACAGTCGGAACTTGCTCAAAAAGCTTTCGCGGTCGCGACGGCCAGGGATCTCCAGTCGGACGAATCGGTACGCCATCAACTGGATGAACAATTCAAAAAACTATGGAAGGAACTGGATCCTGAAAATCAGGAGATCATCTCAGCCTGGCAAGAAAGGCGGGATGCTTATGCCAAAGACACTTTTACCTATTACGTGCGCAATAAGCCGGTCACCGTCGAGACCCATACCACTTCCCTAGCCCAGCAAAGGATTCCAAAAATTGCATTTCCTGCCTGGAAAGACTGGGGAGAACAGATTCGCTGGAGCCGTCAGGAGAATGTACCCGGATCTTACCCGTATACCGCCGGCGTATTTCCATTCAAGCGCAAAGGGGAAGATCCTACCCGCATGTTTGCCGGTGAGGGGTGTCCGGAACGAACCAACCGTCGCTTTCATTATCTGAGTACGGACATGCCGGCAAATCGCTTGTCCACGGCTTTCGATTCGGTGACGCTGTATGGCGAAGACCCAGATCTGCGACCCGATATTTATGGAAAAGTTGGAAATTCAGGAGTTAGCATCTGTACCCTGGATGACATCAAGCGGCTGTATTCCGGATTTGATCTTTGTGATCCCAAAACGTCGGTATCCATGACCATCAACGGACCGGCCGCCACCATGACTGCCTTCTTCATGAATGCGGCCATCGATCAACAATGTGAATTATTCATTCGGGAGCACCAGTTGGAAGATCTGGTTGAAAAATGGAAGCAAAAACATTTTGACGACCGGGGATATCCTCGTCCGGAATACCGGTTGGAATTGCCCTCCGGACATCAAGGCCTGGGATTATTATTATTGGGCGTAACCGGAGATCAGATCCTCGATCCTCCGGCGTACGAGAATTGCAAGCAAAAAGCCTTGCAGGCGGTAAGGGGTACTGTGCAGGCGGATATTCTCAAGGAGGACCAGGCCCAGAATACATGCATTTTTTCCACCGAATTTTCACTGCAATTGATGGGAGATATGCAAGCATACTTCATCGACCAGCAGGTACGCAATTTCTATTCGGTGTCCATTTCGGGTTATCATATTGCCGAAGCAGGAGCCAATCCGATTTCTCAATTGGCTTTCACCCTGGCCAATGGATTTACCTATGTGGAATACTACTTGTCCAGGGGGATGCACATCGATGACTTCGCTCCTAATTTTTCATTTTTCTTTAGCAATGGCCTGGACCCTGAATATGCGGTCATCGGTCGTGTCGCCCGGCGCATCTGGGCCAAAGCCATCAAATACAAATACGGCGGCAACGAGCGTTCGCAGATGCTGAAGTACCACATTCAGACCTCGGGCCGGTCCTTACACGCTCAGGAGATCGGATTCAATGACATCCGGACCACCCTGCAAGCATTGTATGCCATCTACGACAATTGCAATTCACTCCATACCAACGCCTATGATGAGGCCATTACGACCCCGACCGAGGAGTCCGTACGGCGGGCGATGGCCATCCAACTGATCATCAATCACGAATTGGGCATGACGCGCAATGAAAATCCGTTACAGGGAGCGTTCATCATTGAGGAACTCACCAATCTGGTGGAAGAGGCCGTGCTCCTGGAGTTTGATCGCTTGTCCGATCGGGGCGGGGTACTGGGAGCTATGGAAACGATGTATCAGCGATCCAAGATCCAGGAAGAAAGCCTGTATTATGAGACGTTGAAACATTCCGGAGCTTATCCCATCATCGGTGTAAATACTTTTCTATCCAAAGAAGGATCCCCTACCCTGCTGCCCGGAGAAGTCATCCGGGCTACCGACGATGAAAAGAAACTCCAAATTGATTCCCTGCATCAACAACAGGACCAACTGGATCAGACCGCGCTCAATGCGCTCAATACATTAAAAAATGCAGCCATCCGGGGTGAAAATCTCTTCCAGAACCTAATGGAAACGGTGAAGTATTGTTCTTTGGGGCAGATCACTCACGCATTGTACGAAGTCGGCGGCCAGTATCGCAGAAATATGTAATCCGGTAAAACCAAATGCCCCTTTGGTTTATTTATTCAACCAGAAGAAATAATGTGATGAATAGAATAAAATGGTATACTTTATTAATTGCTACCGCCGGTTTGAGCTGGCTGGTGTTTATCCAATTTTATCCTGCGAAACCGAACATTCAGCTTGATAAAATAAAATTACCGGCAGGATTCAAAATTGACCTCTATGCGGATCAGGTGACCAATGCCCGGTCCATGTGTCTGACGCCATCCGGCACCTTGTTTGTAGGTACCCGCGATGAAGGCAGTGTCTATGCCCTTGTTGATCAAAATGGCGATTACAAGGCCGACAAAATATACATCATTGCCAAAGGGTTACAGATGCCCAATGGAGTAGCCTTTAGAAATGGCAGTCTTTACGTCGCCGAGGTCAGTAAGATCTGGCGGTACGACAACATTGAATCGCATTTGGCGGATCCTCCCAAGCCGGTTTTGATCACCGACGATTACCCGGATAAGACCCATCATGGGTGGAAATTCATCGCATTTGGCCCCGATGGTAAATTGTACGTTCCGGTAGGGGCCCCTTGCAACGTTTGCACGTCCGAAGATCCGGTCTTTGCCACCATCACCCGGATTAATCCGGACGGGAGTGGCCGGGAAATTGTTGCCCGGGGTGTACGCAACTCAGTTGGATTTACCTGGCATCCTCAAACGAAAGAACTGTGGTTTACCGATAATGGACGGGACTGGCTGGGAGACGATCAGCCTTCCTGTGAATTAAATCACCTGACCAGAGTTGGTGAACACTTCGGATTTCCTTATTGCCATCAGGGGGATATTCCGGATCCGAAATTGGCTGACGGTCATCAATGCAGCGAGTTCACGCCACCGGCCATGAAGATGGGGCCACACGTTGCTCCTCTGGGGATAGAATTCTATACCGGAAATCAATTCCCCAC
>JAGQXC010000095.1 GCA_020436785.1 Saprospiraceae bacterium
ACTTTGCCTGGAGCGTCAGGCCCGGAAAATGAAAGGCCTGTTCACTGAAGTTGTACTTGTTCTGCAGGATGACCAGGCATTCTTTGCAGCGGATGGAATTGATGGACAAATCAAAAGGCTTGGGCTTGCCGCCCGGCGTGCCTTCCTGGCTTTGTTGGGCATTATTCCAATGATCGACCAACTTATTGATCGTATTTCTTCCGGTGGAATCGGTGATCAGGGTTGTCCGCAGATTTTGTATTTGCAGTTCATCGATCTGTAAATTTTGCCGTAACAAAGAAAACAATCCGGCGGCCAGATCAATGCGAAAGGTCCCTAAAGTCAAAAGAGTATCCTGATCAGGGTCCGGAGAGGCTACTGAGAGTTTATTCAGATAAATGTGTTGAAATATGTCGAGGTCAACTTTCTGCAGTTGGACATCCACACCCAGACGCTCACTGGCATAATGAGTTACCTTATCTTTAGCCCAATTCTGCACCATGGGAATCTGTATCGCCACGGTGAGAAATACCGGTACCAGGACCAAGATTAACAGGACACCAGTGAGTACACGTACCCATTTGCGTTTTTTCCGATATGGCTCTGGTGTGACATTCATGCAATACCGCTGTCAAAGACACAACACCGGATGGGATGGTTTGATTATCCGGAACCGATCCATTAACATTAGTTTACCACAAAAGTAATTTAAAAACGAGGTTCGCCGGAGTTAAGTTGCTCAAACACAGCGATTACCTGTCGGGCTGCCTCTACATCATGCACCCGGATAACATTGGCTCCCCGCTCCAGGGCAGCCAGGTGCAAGGCGGAAGTCGCCGGTAACACTTCATCCGGTGTCCGGTCTACCGTGCGGTAGACCATCCCCTTCCTTGACAGGCCGGCCAGGATGGGTTTGTTGGTTACATGAAAGGCGTTCAGGTCATGGAGGAGCGTATAATTATGTTCCAGGGTTTTACCAAAACCAAATCCCGGATCAACCATCACGTCATAGATGCCCAGGCCATTCAATAACCGAATTTTATCGATGAAGAAATGCAGAATTTCCTTAACCACATTCTCATAGTTTGCCAGTTGCTGCATATTTCGCGGATTGCCCGGCATATGCATCAGAATGTAAGGGATCCTGGCTTTAGCTACTACCGGCCAAAGGCCGGCATCCAGTGCACCTCCGCTGATGTCATTGCAAATGTGAGCCCCATGATCGAGTCCGGCTTGCATCACCGATGCGCGATAGGTGTCGATGGACAGCCAGGAGGTGATACCCAGCTCAGCAATCCATTCCAAAGCGTTCCGTATGCGTGACCGTTCGTGCTCCTCCGGCAATTCAACCGCTCCCGGCCGCGAAGACATGGCGCCGATATCGATAATGTCCGCGCCCTCCTCGACCATTTGCACCACTCGCTCCTTGCAGGCTTTTTCACTTTTATATAATCCCCCATCGTAAAATGAATCGTCGGTCACATTCAAAATACCCATAATACGTGGCCGGGAGAAATCCAGGATCCGGTCGTTCACCAACCAGGTGTTACGATAAGGAATCATGGAATGTATATATTATGATTTACCATAAATTATAAATATATATATTTGATTTGCTTAAGTAAGCTGCCTATTTTTGGCCAACTTTTACTGTTAAAGGTAATGGGATATCGACAGTTGGCATGGTTTTATTGCCATCGATTTAAACCGGAAAAGTATGCAAAAACACTTTTGGATCATCCTCTCTGTTTTACTCATCATCCTGGCCGGATTGTTTTTACTGCCCAAATCAAACGTAAATTTCTTAAATCGTCAATCTGAAGATCCTGCCGCTCTGGAAGTGGCTGAAGTGAAGCCCAAGTTGCTGAGTTATGGCTTTGACCTGGATTCTTTCATGGTCGATAGTGGTGTCATCCAACGCAATCAATTCCTTTCTGACATTCTTACCCAGGCAGGCATCGGTTCGCAGAAAGTATTTGAATTGGCCCAGGCTGCTGAAAAACTGAAATATGGTCCGGATGAAAGTAAAATTGCCAGTACTCGCAATATGCGACAAGGCAATAACTTTGCACTGGTGTACCGGGATACCGCTCTGCCGCCGAGTTATTTTATCTATGAACCCGATGCCCGCAAATACGTAATCTACGATTTGGGGGACAGCAATACGATCAGAGTGGTAGAGCGTCCCCGGGAGTTACAGGTGGTTTATGATGAAGGGACCATCAATTCATCCTTGTGGGTTGCCATGGCTTCCAGTGGGGTAGCATATGGCCTGATCACTAAAATGGAAGAAGCCCTGGGTTGGGTCATCAGTTTCGACTACGTTCAACATGGCGATGTTTACAAACTGGTCTACGAAAAAGAATACATTGACGGTAATCCCAGCGGGGTTGGAAAACTGTTAGGCGCCTATTTCGCCACGGGCGGGCAAGAATATTATGCCTATTATTATGAAAACGATAAATACCATGGATTCTTTGATGATCAGGGAAGACCAATGGTAAGACAATTTTTAATGTCCCCGATCAGCGCACGCTACCGCATCTCATCCCGGTACAATCCCAGCCGGTTCCACCCGGTGTTGAAAATACGAAGAGCCCACCTCGGAACGGACTTTGCAGCCGACTACGGCACACCCATCCAGGCTACTGCGGACGGAACAGTCATCATGGCTTCCTATACCAAAGGAAATGGCAATTTTGTGAAGATCCGGCACGACAAGACCTTTGAGACCCAGTACCTGCATATGAAGGGTTTCGCCAAAGGCATCCGTCCCGGGACGCGCGTCCGGCAAGGACAAACCATTGGATATGTCGGTTCGACGGGTTTGGCCACCGGGCCTCACGTCTGTTACCGCTTCTGGAAAAACGGTAAACAAATCGATCCCTTACGTCTCAACTTCCCACCACCCGAACCAATGGCTGAGGAAGATTTGCCCGCATTCAATGTTGTAAAAAATCAAATTAGGAACATGCTGGGTACCAAAGTGATTTCTCCCATTAATTCCAGCATGCCGGTCATTGCCAATCAGGTGCAACCAGTCGAGCCCGAAGCAAAAACCGACGCACTGGACTAGGCCTTCTCCATCGTAAAACCAAAGGTAGAACCCAATCCGGGAGTACTGCGAACATTGATGGTTTGCTTATGCGCTTCAATGATGTGTTTCACAATCGAGAGCCCCAAACCAGTACCTCCTTCCGCCCGTGAGCGGCTTTTTTCCACCCGGTAAAATCGATCAAAAAGGTGGGCCAGATGCTTTTCAGGTATCCCGATGCCATTATCGGCGATTTCAACCAGGATGTAATTGTGCATATCGTAAAAGGATACCCGGACGTATCCCCCCGGATTACCATATTTGATGGCATTGGATATTAAATTGATAAATACCTGCCGGATGGTTTCGCGATCGGCTTTTACTTTAAATGATTTATCCGCCCCCTCTTTAAATCCAATATTGATCTGCTTTTTGGCAGCCTGCATCTCCAGGTGTTCAAGGACCTCCTGAACCAACAACCGGATGTCAAAAGCAGTGATGTCCAGGATCATCTGCCCGGACTCCAATTTGGAGATCGTATCCAGATCCTGAACAATGTTTTGCAACCGGTCCACATTAACCGCCGCCCGTTCCAGGTACTTGAGATTGATGTTTTCGTCTTGCAGCCCGCCCTCCAGCAACGTATGTAAGTAACCCTGAATGTTGAAGATCGGTGTTTTCAATTCATGAGAAATATTCCCAACGTAATCACGACGGTAGGTTTCCAACGCTCTCAACGTATCGATCTGTCGTTGCTGATCTTCCGCCCACTCGGCCACTTCGCGCTCCACATTCTGTATGATGTTTTCATCGGAATCGATCTTTTTACCGGTGGATACTTTTGACTTATGGATGACCTTATAGATCACTTTAATCTTGCGATAGATGAATTTATCCAGGAAAAACATCATCACCATGTAAATCAACAAGTAGGCGCTTATTAATAACACGATGGTCATTATCCAAAGCATCCCTCCGGATGCCGGAAGCCATAAATGGATAAAATAAAGGATAAGAACCAGCAGAAGGATGACCACCGATGTCAGCAATGCAACCGCCCGGATGGTCAGATTTTTAAACATTAATAATCAAATTTATAACCAACCCCTTTTATGGTCCGAATATAATCATCTCCGATTTTCTCACGCAATTTTCGGATGTGGACATCCACTGTGCGGTTGGTTACAATGACATCAGATCCCCAGACCTTTTGCAGGATTTCCTCACGGTTGAACACTTTACCCGGCTTGGACACCAGCAGATAAAGGAGCTCAAATTCCTTTTTCGCCAGATGAATCAACTCTTCGCCCTGATAAATTTCCAGTTTCTCCTTGTCAATTTTAAGGGCCCCAAATTCGAGAATCGGGTCTTCGTCCGACCCAGTCGACCGGGAGCTTCTCCGCAACAATGCCTGGATGCGGCTAAGAAAGACGCCAGGTTTGATGGGCTTGGTAATGAAGTCATCGCCTCCGGAATCCAGGGCGGCGATCTGAGTAAAATCTTCATTGCGGGCTGTCAGAAAGGCAATGAGAGACTCCCGGTTAAGTTCCTGACCCCGGATTTCACGGCAGACTTCCACGCCATCCATCTCTGGCATCATGATATCCAGGATGATCAGGTCATACTTATGTTTGCCGGTGAGCTGAATGGCAGATTTTCCATTTTGTGCGGTGTCTACCTGGTAGCCGGCTTTTTTCAGGTTGTAGTTGAGAAATTCAAGGATATCCTCTTCATCATCAACCAATAAGATCCGCATCTTGTCCGTTTCCATCTTTTTGTACTTCTTGACGGAGCCAAATGTAGGAGGGTTACATTACCAATATATTAACAAATGGTTATTTTTTATCAATCATTTACGCATGGAGAGACTATCAATTCGCAAATTCAGTTGTTCACTCACCCGTTCATAAATTCGTTTCATGCGAGGAAGATCTTCCGAGAGATAGTCGATGGCTTGCGAGATCTGCAGGCTATCAAGATGATAATTCGATTGCATCGTCTCCATCAATGCATGACGCAGACTATCCAAATTAACGTTGGCTTCACGATTCACTGCCACGTCGGCAATGCTCATGTCGATAATCAGATTTACATAGGTCGAATCGGATAATTGTTCGTAAACAGGCCCTTCAGGAGATTGACAGCCCAAGAATAAAAACAGGAATAAATACCACTTCATTCAACGCAACATTTTCTTAGGGGTCCAGAAATGCAGGAGATTGGTATTCATTGGATCGACGTCCTGCCAGGAAGTAGCCGTGCTTTCCAGATGAACAATCCCGGTCGTTGGTACGTTTTCGATCATTTTGCCGGCGAATAGATTGGCAAACATGGTAAAGCCGGGATTGTGACCGATAAGTCCAACCGTTTTCCATCCGTCCTGACACCCAAAGAGAACCGTATAAATGGAATCCGTATCGGCCAGGTATAGTTTTTTATCTGTTACAAACCGGCCGGGGGCCAGAACGTCCACAAAAAAATTTGCGGTCATTAATGCCCGTTTTGCCGGGCTAACCACCAAAGCGTCGAGCTGGACATTTTGCTTATTCAGAAATTTCGCCATTGATTTGGCATCCCGCAGACCCCGTTGATTTAATGGGCGGTCAATGTCCGGAATGGAAGCCAACTCCCAACTGGATTTCGCATGACGGATCAGATAAATTTGACGCATCGTTGAGCATTATTCCGCTAATATCGGATAAATGCCTTAATGCTCAAAAGGAAGAAAACCGGTCTGCGCACATAAATGCCAGCGTAGTCTGTATATTTGTAGGTTTATCTGCTTATGGAATTGAAAAACAGCACCATAGACGCTTTCGAAGCCTTCGTACCGGAACGCATCCTGCTCGAAGCAGAACAGCGTTGGGATGCTCAGAATGAAATACCTCTGGTCCAATCGATGGGGAAAAGCCTGTACCGGACAATTATCCCGGATGGTGGTCAGGAATTGGAAGTGGAATTGGTGGTTAAGGGCAATACATTACGCCGGTATACCTGCGACTGCCACCAATTTAAGGAAGATAAACTATGTACCCATATTGTCCTCGGCTTGTTTGCCTACCGCCATTTCGCTGAGATCCAAAAAGCTCGCAAAAAAGCCAAGCAGGAGGCACGTCGGCAAATGAAACCGGCTGCCGGCCCAAGTTTTCAACAGATCATTGATGTGATGAGCATTGATGAACTACGCCTGTTTATCCGGCAACAGGCTCAGAAAAACCGCCAGCTGCAACACGAATTAAAGCTGACATTTGCCCATAAGATTTCTTCAGAAGATGAATTCTCCAAATACGATCAATTGCTTTATCAGTTGTTTAAGCCAACCACTGCAATGACCCACATTACCAAGCGCAAATGCGATGAATTATGTGGCGTCCTGACCCAATTGATCGACCAATCCAGAGATTTCACGGCGTTAGAAAAGTGGCGGGAAGCAGGCGCATTATTGACGGCCGTTTACCGCAAAATACGTTATCTCATCCTCAAGGCCGTCGAAGAAGTGCATCCTGCGCTCTTGGCCTTACAAAAACACTGGTACCTTGCCACCGAGGCGCTCCTAGAAAAGCCGATTCCTCCCCTTCTACGCGAGGAAATCATCCGGAACATCATAGAAGTGATATCCAGTGTCCATTACCAGGTCATCGATCCGGCTCGTAACGGTTACCGATTATTATATACCCAGCAGGTACCCATCCAGGAAATAACCGATCTGGTCCAACTGCATAATAGCCAGGTACATTTCCGATCCCATTTGCATGCCTTGTGGTTGTTGTATATCCTGGATGGATTAACCCTGCGTGAATACTTCCTCACCTATCCCAATCACCGGATCCACCTGAAGTCTTTTGTGCAATACCTCCAGGATCAGGAACTCTTCCTGGTCCTCCAGCAGGTTGCACTGTTACTGTATGAGGATGCCCATACCGATCACGCTTTTCGGGAGCAGTTAACCTGGGGTTTAATGATGATCAACAGTGAATCGTCATTTTACCAGCCCTTGTGGTTGCATTTCTGGTCGACAGTAAAAAATAATAAAATGTTGCCCGGCTTGTTCTGGTTGCTGGAGCACGATCCGGAAGCCCAATCGCAAGCCAGGTCCTGGCTCAATGTGCCGATGAACCAGGACGATACCAGCCGGCGAATCCGCGCCATCTTACTGATCTGGCTGGAGGAACAAACCGCACTTGCCGAATGGCTGATCCAGCTGGAAGATTTGCGATTGATCCGGCAGGTATTGTCATTTTGGCACCAGCATTGGGAACCGGAAGCCATTGAACAATTATTAACTCCGGTGATCATCCAACATTTGGAACAATATGCTGGAACTCAGCCCATCAAATACCTCCATGACCTTTACAATACCATGATCCATCTCGGCATGCGGCGGCAAGCAGAAAATAGTGAAGAAGCCGTAAAAACCCATTTCGCGCACCGTTCCAGCATTCAAAATCCAACCAATTCTTAGATTGTGGGACTGGCTCTTTGGGTGATCGGCAAACAAAAGTTTGATTTTCTTGATGCAGGCATTGAGGCTTTCGGCCAACGCATCAAACACTATTACCGCTTCGAATACCAGGTATTTCAAAACATCAAATACCGGCAAAAAAACGCTCCCGAGCAGGTAAAGATCGATGAATGGCAAGCCATTGAGGCCAACCTTAAACCACAGGACACCTTATTCCTGCTCGATGAACGAGGTAAGCAATTGTCGTCGGTGGGATTTGCGGAATGGCTTGAAAAGTCACTAACCTTGTATCCGGGCAGATTAGTATTTCTGGTCGGTGGAGCCTATGGATTTCCGCCGGAAGCTTATGTTCGGGCCAGGGAAAGCATAGGACTTTCCAAAATGACCTTTTCCCATCAACTTATCCGCTTGATCTTTCTGGAACAATTATACCGGGCATGCACGATCATTCGGGGCGAATCCTACCACAATGAGGGATAAAACCACCTTGATTTGTTAATTTAATACGCATGAAACTGATCAATACTTCTTCAGCCGCCTTGCCGGGAGGACATTACAGCCAGGCCGTTCAGCATCGCGATACGCTCTATGTATCCGGATTATTGCCAATCCGGGCAGGCGATCATCAGAAGGAACTTGGAACGATAGAAGATCAACTCAACGTTGTCCTGGATAACCTGACGGCGGTCCTTGCTGCAGCCGGAAGCGCTCCCGATCTGGTGATCCGGACCACGGTGTACATTGCCGATATGGCCCATTGGAGCAAAGTCAATGCCGCCTATCAGGAGTTTTTCGGCAACCACAAACCGGCCCGTGTGGTGGTGCCGGTAACTGAATTGCACTATGGCTTCCTGGTTGAACTGGATGCTATTGCGGTCGTAGCCGGTGAATGGTGAATCCAACCTGCATGGAAAGGGGCAATATTTATCGACCCGAAAATGTGCATTTTACCTAAATTTGACCCTTCAATAAAATCACCTTATACAAGGGTCACGGTTGAATATTTATATCATTGACATCCAATTACTTAAATGAAGAACAAGTACTTCGACCTGATTGATCAAACCTATTTTTTCCCACAAGATGGATTTGACATTCGCGACAGTTATTTGACATTTCATGGTTTATCCCTGAAATATTTAATTGAAAAATACGGGACACCTTTCAAGTTGACCTATTTACCCAGGATCGGGGATCAGATTAAAAAAGCGAAAAATTTTTTCAACCGGTCCATCAAAGCTTATGGATACCGCGGCAACTATTATTATTGTTACTGCACCAAATGCTGCCACTTCAACCACGTGATCACCGAAGCGCTAAAGCATGATGTGCATTTGGAGACCTCGTCTTCGTTTGACATAGACCTGATCCAGAAACTTTATGCCAATGGACAGATTGAAAAAGACATCATGCTCATCCACAACGGTTATAAGACGGATTCCTACCTATCCAAAATCGTGATGTTGCAAAACGAAGGATTTGTCAATTCGATCCCGATCCTGGACAATGTCGCCGAACTGAATAAATTGCTGAAAGCCCAGAAGAATCATTTTAAGATCGGACTGAGGATGGCCATCGACGAAGAACCTCAATCGGCTTATTATACCTCCAGACTGGGGATACGCCATTCCGAAATCATTCAGTTTTACAAAGAACAGATCAAGAAGCGTAAAAATGTGGAATTGAAAATGCTGCATTTTTTCGTGGATACCGGCATTCGCGATACCCTCTATTACTGGGGTGAATTCAAAAAAGCATTGAAGGTATTCGCTGAACTCAAGAAAATGTGTCCCACGCTGACCGCCCTGAACATAGGCGGTGGTTTTCCCATCCGGAACTCCCTTGGGTTTGAATACGACTACAAGTACATGACGAATGAAATCGTCCGCAACATTAAGGAAGCCTGTGAAGAGGACGGCATTGAGGAACCGGATATCTTTACCGAATTTGGGAAATACACGGTCGGAGAGGCCGGAGCAACCATTTTCGAAGTCATTGCCCAGAAAAAACAAAACGATACCGAAGTATGGTACATCGTCAACAACAGTCTGATGAACACCATCCCGGACAGTTGGGGCATTCTGGAGAAATTCATTTTACTGCCAATCAATAAGTGGGACAATGAATACACCCGGGTCAATATCGGAGGCATCTCCTGTGATCATTCGGATTATTACAACTCGGAAGATCTGAACCAGCAAGTCCTGTTGCCCGCATTTAAGAATGACGATGAGGAACCACTGTACCTCGGCTTTTTTCACACGGGTGCCTACCAGGACGCCATCAGTGGCTATGGCGGGATCAAGCATTGTCTGATCCCATCACCACAACACATCATCATCGACCGCGACATCAAGGGAAATTTTGTTGAACGAGTATTTCGCAATGAACAAGTCCCGGATGAGATGTTGAATATCTTAGGTTATTGATCATTGAATAATTAGAACCTTATGAAAGGACCCATTTCACAATTTATCTTAAACCACTACAAACATTTTAATGCGGCGACCCTGGTTGATGCAGCAAAAGCTTATGAAGACCAATTGAACCAGGGCAATAAGATGATGATCACTCTGGCCGGCGCCATGAGCACAGCTGAACTAGGGATCTCACTTGCCGAAATGATCCGGCAGGACAAAGTGCAAATCATAACTTGCACGGGAGCCAATCTGGAAGAAGACATTTTCAATCTGACCGCACACAGTCATTATAAACGCATCCCTCACTATCGGGATTTGAGTCCATTGGACGAAAAGGAATTGCTGGATCATCATTATAACCGGGTGACGGATACCTGCATCCCGGAAGAGGAGGCCATGCGCCGGGTGGAAGAACATTTGATTAAAGTGTGGACCCGCGCTTATCGCGACGGCAAACGGTATTTCCCGCACGAATTTCTTTTTCAGATCATCCGGGAAGGTATGATCGAAGATGCGTATGAGATCGATCCGAAAAATAGCTGGGTGCTGGCTGCGTGCGAAAAGAACATTCCGATCATAGTTCCGGGATGGGAAGATTCCACGACCGGAAATTTCTTCGCTTCACACTGCATCGAAGGCTTATTTGAACCGCATATTCTCAAGTCAGGTATCGAATACATGATGCTGTTAGCCAAATGGTATCAGGACAATGCGGGCCAAAATGGCGTTGGTTTTTTCCAGATCGGCGGAGGAATCGCCGGCGATTTTCCGATCTGCGTCGTGCCTATGTTGCACCAGGATCTCGAATTGGACAATATACCCGCGTGGTCGTATTTCTGTCAGATCAGTGACAGTACCACCAGCTTTGGTTCGTACTCCGGAGCGGTTCCTAATGAAAAAATCACCTGGGGCAAGCTCGAGATTGACACGCCAAAATTTGTCATCGAGTCCGACGCCACTATTGTAGCTCCCTTAATTTTCGCCTATTTGTTGGGTTGGTAGGTTGGAAGAAAAATCCTGGCAAATAACCCGGTCATCAATCCATATCTTCCTCGCTCATGGCGCTGGACTCATTAAATTCAGAGCGCTGAGCATAGTTGGAAGCCGATGATGAAGAAGAGGACGAAGAAGGCTGGGACATTTTGGCTTCCATGGATTTGGTAGCATGAGGAACAGCCATCAGCCTTTTTTTATCGATCAGTTTACCGGTAACCACACAGATGCCATACGTTTTGTTGGTAATGCGTATCAATGCATTTTCCAGGTCCTGGATGTATTTCTTCTGCCGGATGATCATATTGTTCAGGTATTCCATTTCTGTATTGGTCTCGGAATCATCCATATAGTCGCCTCCAAAATCATCGAAAGAGTTCTCAGCTAAATCATTCATCTGGCTTTGCAAATCATGTAGATTTTCGCGGGCCAGGGCCAATTTCTTATCAATGACATCTTTGAACATCTCAAGGTCCGTATCCGAATATCTGGTAACATCGTTGCTCATGATCGAAATTTTCTTTTAGGGTTTAGTAAAAACGCTGCAATCTTATTCTAAGATTGTCATATTTCAAAGCTTTTCAAACAAAAAAAGGTGAAACAATGTTCCACCCTCTTGACTCACAAAGAAACAAATTCTTATTGGATCGGTTTACTGGTAAATATTTTATAACCCCACGGTTCCAATGGAATGGCTTTACCGGCTTCGAGCCGGACCGGGTCCGTTGAATTAAAAAGGTCATATACGCCTTCATAACTCCGATCTAAAACGGCCTCCGCTGCCTGTGCGGACCCGTTGAGGAGAACGATTATTTTTTCACCATCCGCACTGCGTTCAAAGGCATATACCGAAGCCGACTGATTGATGTGGTCCGCAATGCTGTTACCTACGACAAGTGTGCGCAGGGGTGACATCTGGTGTTTCATGGCGATCAGTCTTTGATAAAAATCTTCATTTTCAAATTGGCCGAAAGGAATGGTATCCTTTTCGAAGAAACGCAACCTTTTAAGCAAAGGCTCCTCCTGTCCACTGTAAATTAAAGGCATTCCGTCGATGGTAAAACTCAGCACCGCCATCATCTTTGCCGCATCACCCATCCGCTCAAATTCGGTACCGGCCCAGGTATTTTCATCATGATTGGAAGTGAAATACATGCCATAACCCTGGGTAAATTCCTCACGGGATTGAGCCAGTAACGTATCGATGGCATTGATACTCCGGTGGCCTTGGGCAATTTCATTCATCATATGGTGGAAAGGCCAGGCATAGGTCATGACAAACGTGCCGTTGTTCCTTTCTTCAGGTCTTGCCGATTCAGCCAGCATAAACAGAGGCTGATGTTTGTAGATCGAATCCCGGCATTGTACCCAGAAGTCCAGGGGAACACTGTGAGACGCGTCACACCGGAATCCGTCCACGGCATGCTTGTTTATCCAGAACAACATATCGGAAATCATTTCCAACCGCATGTCCGGATTGTCATAGTTCAGATCCGCCACATCGGTCCACCCCCAACTTTCGCCGGTTTCCGGATTGATGGGGTCAATGATGTTGCCTAACGAATCCTGCGTGTACCAATCCGGGTGTTCGGCAATCCAAACGTGATCCCAACCAGTGTGGTTGGGAACCCAATCAATG
This sequence comes from Saprospiraceae bacterium, assembly GCA_020436785.1. Lineage (GTDB taxonomy): Bacteria > Bacteroidota > Bacteroidia > Chitinophagales > Saprospiraceae > JAGQXC01. The sequence goes on from JAGQXC010000095.1 coordinate 12,528, forward strand.
ATCACATGCATGCCCAGGCGGTGAACCTCTGCAACCATGGCATCAAAATCGGCCATTTCGCCAAACTCCGGATTAATGCCTTTGTAGTCGGCAACGGAATAGTAACTTCCTAGACCTTCTTTGCGGTTCTTAATACTAATGGGATGGATGGGCATAAGCCAGAGAATATCTACGCCCATTTCTTTCAACCGTGGAAGATGATGCATGAAGGCGCGGAAGGTTCCTTCCGGGGTATATTGACGCATATTGACCTCATAGATCACGGCCTTTTCTGCCCAGTCGGGTACGCGTGGATAGCTGATGGTTTGATCGATCCCGGTAGCTTCAGTTAACGGATTTTGCTTGCAAGCTCCCAGAAAAACCAGAAAGCACGACAATAGGAGAAAGGAATGACATTTTGATGTTATCATCGGTATTATTTTGTTTCAAATTTACACCAAACAACGGATTGATTTTAGCGTGCAGCTATTACAAACTGCTTACAGACTTATCTTTAAGGAATGAACTCCAGTTTACCGGGAAGCTTGGGACTTCAGCATGTTTTATCAACCAAACAGGCATGGTGGATTTTAATACTCATCAATGGGTGGCACCTGTTGTGGACCCCCTGGTTGGGCATCATGCCCCAGGATGCCTATTACCACCTTTATGCCATGCATCCTTCCCTCTCTTACTTTGATCATCCTCCTGGCGTCGCCTGGCTGATCCGATTATTCCAATTTGCTGGTGGAAGTCATTCCATCTTCTTGTTAAAACTAATGGATTGGTGCTCCTCACTGGGTGTTCAAATTGGTGCTTTTATGCTCTACCGCACGTTTTTCGGCTACCGGGAGAGTTTAACACTGACGGCCTGGCTGGCAACCAGTCCCATCATCTTGTTACTGACATTTAATACGACACCGGATGTTCCCTTATTACTTACCTGGGTCTGGGGACTCTATTTCCTTCGGATGGCATTGCTCCACGGCAAGTGGATGCACTGGTTGCTGTTTAGTGTTTTGGCCGGATTGACTTTTGACAGTAAGTATACCGGCATTTGGATCCTTTTGGGCATGCACGGCACCCTGATCTTTTCATCCACCTATCGTCGCCATTACCTGACCCTTTGGCCTTACCTGGCCACCATCCTGGCACTGGTGGTAATGAGTCCGGTTTTCATCTGGAATTACCATCATGGCTTCGTTTCTTTTCTATTCCAGTCCGGAGAAAGGGCAGCAACCATTCACCGGCTCAATCCAGCCTTATTGCCCGGGCACCTGGGATCGCAACTAGGTGTTGTTTCACCATTTCTCCTGGTGCCAATATGGAGAGCCATCTACCATCGGATGCGTGATTGGTTGCAAAGAAGCATCCTTCCGGATCAATGGAGTTTGTTGATTTTTACCGCACCCTTTGTCCTTGGATTTGCATTGATCGCCTTGATTTATTGGGTTAAGATCAACTGGGTCCTCCCTGCTTATCTGACCGGCATTGCCCTGGCAGCCCCCTGGCTGACCCGCCGGGGATTTTACGGCCACCTGATTTTCTCAGCCGTAATCCATGTATTGCTTGCCCTCGAAGTTGCGTTTTATCCTGTTCCGATCCATTCGGACGACACCTGGTATGGATGGGAAAAACTGGCTGAACAGGTGAAAAACATTCAAACGGATTACCCGGATGACTTTGTTTTTTCAATGGATGGCTATAAGACTACCGCAGTGCTACGTTTCATCAATCGTGACCAGTATTTTGGTGAAAACATCCTTGGCAAACCGGCACTACATTTCGATTATTTAGGGGAGGACATACAGCAACTTGAAGGTAAAAATGCCCTTTTTATTGATTCCGATCCCGGGTTGAAAGATTCGAATCAAGAAGTGCCGGATTTGGTCAAAGATCATTTTGGGAGCACGGTTTATCTGCGTGACATCGATATCTACCGTGGCAATACCAAAGTGAGGCACTTCAGAGTTTTCCGATGTCTGGATTATTTGGGACCCGGTCAAAAAAAGGTTCGATGATAGCCTTGTTTAGATGCCCGAACTATTTGACCGGTAGCCGTTGGAAGTGTGTACTGCGGACATTATTGATCCTCTCGGCCATTTTGGCATTTCATCTTCCGGAGGCCACCAGTCAAATCAGGGAGATCCTACACTACCGGATCGTCCGGAAAGTATTAAAGAAGGAGACATTATCCGGTATTGAAAAATGGATCGACACATTACCTGAAGAGCCCGAAATCGATGACCGTTATGGCCCCAATGACTATGCCTATCAAATTGATAGTTCCTATTTCCGCAAATTTAATTTAAGGTCTCTGGATGTGCTTGCCATTTATTTAAAAGCCCAAGGGGACACCATCCTTGGGATTGGGGTTGAGATCAAGCAGAGCAAGCGTTTTTTCCAAAGTTTGATGAAGCACTGCCGTTTTGTGTCCGGCTATTCCACGAAGACACGAAAAATACCACTGGAAATGCATTACAACTATTTTCAGATTTTGAGTGAAAGCCGGTGGAGAAACAATCACCGGATCAGGCGATTGGCTGAGCCTGCATTTACCATCAAACATTATCGTCCAGCTACAGGATTTATTCAAAACACCAAGTATCCTTATTTCAGCCTGCTGATTGAATTGTCAATCACTCCGGCTCAACGGAAAGGGTAAACGGGATAGGTGCCACCGGCCGGATAGACTTCCTGACCCCGGGGAAGTTTGATGAATGCATCGGCCCGCATGAGATTAGCCAAATCTCCCGATCCATGTCCTTGACGGGGAATGGCATACAAGGTGCCGTTGCTTCTATATTCCAGGGAAACTTCGAGGTAATAAGTCAAATCGGGTTTGAACTCGATGGTTTCGGAAAGCACCGCATGGGGCTGTTGTTTTTGTGGAAACCCTAATGATTTTTGCAACCAGGGAATAAAATAAGCGTGGGTACACAGGAAAGAAGAAATCGGATTACCGGGAAAAGCAAAAACCACGGGGCCACCGGCACGACTCCCAAACCATAAAGGCTTTCCTGGTCGTTGCGCAATGCGATGAAAATGCTTCACGACTCCCAACGCATCCAACGCTTCCGGCAGGTAATCGTATTTGCCTTTCGAAACACCACCGCTAAGCAGCATCACGTCGTATTTGTCCAGGCGGGCGCCTAAATGAGTCAGAATAGATTCATAATCATCCTGAAGATGCAACAGATCTGCTTTTAATCCCATTGCTTTCAAAGTTGCTGCGATGCGGTAGACATTCGATTTCCGGATTTGGTGAGGTTGAGGTTGTTGGTCTATGTTCACCAATTCATTGCCCGTCGAAACCAATAATACCCGAGGTAGCCGGGCTACCTTAACCCTGGATCGACCAACGGTTGCTGCCACTCCGATTTCCGCTGCGGAGAGGAGTGTACCGGCCGGGATCAACCGGGCACCCCGGGGATGATCTTCCCCACATCGATGGATGTTTTGACCCAATCTAACTTCAGCGAAAATGGTGGCACCGGATTCATCCATTCGTATATCTTCATACCGGATAACGGTATCCACGCCTTCAGGCAGGATGGCTCCGGTCATCACTTCAATGCAGGCTTCTTGGTCCATCAAGCGGCATTGGGGGGCACCGGCAGCTGCTATCTGCTCCACGGCAAATGCCCTCCTTCCCTGGCCATAGGTTGCGTACCTGATGGCAATTCCGTCCATGGTTACCCGGTGGAAAGGAGGAAATGGCCGGTCAGCAAACACGTCTTCTTCAAGAATTCGTCCGTTGGCTTCATCCAGATCAACTATTTCCGAACCGAAATGAACCGTATGGCTATCCAGTATTTGCAAAGCTTCTTCAACCGATATCATTATTGAGCATTCTGAACCATTGGATGACGGGTGGGAAGTCCACGAAGCTAAAGAAAAAATCGAATGAAGCTCTTTTTTGAACAGGTAGATCCTAACTTTATCCTTCTAAATCGATTGAAGTTCATTTTCAATTCAAGAGAATTCCATTGAAAGAGATAAACAAAATTATTCAATTTTACGATCAGATCAACTGGAGTCAGGAACAGGCAGCGCTGGCCACGGTGGTGCGGGTTGAAGAATCTGCTTACCGGCGGATCGGAGCAAGAATGCTGGTCAGCAGTAAAGGTATCTGGACCGGTGGCATCAGTGGAGGTTGTCTTGAAGGTGATGCATTAAAACGGGCACAAATGGCCATCGGCCGTCGCCGGAGTTCAATCATTGTTTATGACACCCTGGAAGATGATGCCCATCAAATCGGCGTCGGATTAGGTTGTAACGGCCGTATTGATGTATTATTTACCCCAATCAATGAGCAGGATGGTCAGAATCCGGTTGAACAATTAAAACATGTCCGTAACCGCCGGCAGCCAACCGTCATTTGCCAGGTCATCGGAACGGAATCTGGGGACCCGGGTTTGTTGGGAGCGATGACCATCGAAGAAAACTTGCCGGCTTTTTGTCAAAGTACCACTTTCAACCTGAAAGACCTGACCGCCTTTTGCCGGGAAAGTTTAGAGGCTCATCAATCGATCATCCGGTCCTTAACAACTGCCGACGGCTCATCCTATGAAATCTTGGTTGAATACATCCGGCCACGGGTTAAGTTAATTTGTATCGGAGATAATTATGACGTCAATGCTTTCGTCAGTATTGGACATGAATTAAACTGGGAAATCCATGTGGCCGGCAAGTCACGGAAATTGAGCAGGCACGTCTTTGAATTCGCTGACAAAGTCCATGATTTCGATTCCATCAGGTTGCTTGATTTGGACGCACATACCGCTATCCTATTGATGACCCACGATTATCAGACCGACCTTGGTATGCTTCGTCATTTCGCATCCACAAAGGTTCCGTATCTGGGTATCTTGGGCCCGAAAAAAAGGACGCTTAAGATGCAAGCAGAACTGAAAGGAGAAGACAATGGCGTCGATCTGAGCCAACTCCGAAATCTGTATAGCCCCGTTGGTCTCGATATTGGTGCGGAGAGTCCGGAAGAAATCGCCTTATCCATCGCCAGTGAGATCATCGCAGTTATGCGAAACCGTCAGGGTGGACCATTGCGTGAACGGCAGGGCCCCATTCACAACCGTAATTAATCATCTGTTCACCGGAAAAAAGAACCATCGCATGAAAATTCACTCACCTCGAATAATCACCTTTCTTCTGACCATGGTTGGATTTTCTACATTACCCCACCTTCACGGACAAACGATGGACTCCCTTCCTTTGTATGATGGAGAAATACCGTTCAATCTTCCCAATATCGGATTGCAGGAAACCAGCTATGTGAATGAAAATGGCTATTTGTTGACGACGAATATTATTCAGCCCGAGCTGTATATTTACCTGCCATCGCCTGAAAAAGCAACGGGGACATCGGTGATCATTTGCCCGGGTGGAGGCTATTGGGTTTTAGCGATCAAACACGAAGGCCATGATTTCGCCAAATGGTTTCAGGAACAGGGAGTGGCCGCTTTTGTCCTCAAGTACCGCTTGCCAGAACCGAAGTTGGTTTCATCCCGGGAGGTCCCTTTACTGGATGCACAGCGTGCATTGGAAATCGTACGATCACAAGCCGGAGTATGGCATCTTGACCCGTCGAAAGTAGGGATAATGGGCTTCTCCGCAGGAGGATATCTGGCTGCCTGGACTTCCACGCGGGAACCTGGCGTACCCAGACCTGATTTTTCAATTCTGGTCTATCCCGTGATCCAAATGCATGGCCATGACGCTCACGGCGGGTCCAGTGAACGAATTTTAGGAAATCATCCCAGCGCTGAAGCCCTGCGGTCACATTCTCCTGAAGAAAACATTACCTCCGGGACTCCTCCGGCATTCCTCATCCACGCCCAGGACGATCCGGCCGTGCCGATTGAAAACAGTCTGATCTACTATAATAAACTGCGCGAAAAAAACGTACCCGCCAGTCTCTTTACCATCCCGTCCGGGGGCCATGGCTTTGGGATGTGGCCCAATGGCATCAGTTGGATGCCGACCTTGCTGGAATGGATGCAGTGGATGAAGCTGGTACCGGTCCATTGAGGTAGACGTTGTAAAAAAACCAAATTCTATCCGTCCGTACCCTACCGACGACTAGGGGTTGAAGGTATTATGGTTAAATTTACCGGATGAAACCGGATGAAACCATACTATTCCTGGACACCACCCTGCGTGATGGTGAACAGACTTCCGGAGTCTCTTTCACCGACCAGGAAAAACTAAGCATCGCCAAGCTGCTGCTCGATGATCTCGGAGTGGACCGGGTGGAGATTGCTTCGGCTTTCGTATCGAAAGGCGAATTGGAAGGAGCCCGAAGGATCACCCAGTGGGCGGCAAAAAAAGGACTCCTCGAGCGCATAGAAATACTGGGCTTTGTCGATAACGATCGCTCCATCAAATGGATCAAGGAAGCCGGCGGCCAAGTGCTCAACCTACTTTGTAAAGGCTCATCCACGCATTGTACCTACCAGCTTAAGAAAACCAAGGAAGCCCATGTGGCCGATATTCGTGCCGTATTGGATCAGGCCAAACGGAATGAAATACGGGTTAACGTCTATCTGGAAGATTGGTCAAATGGCATCCAGGACGATCCGGATTACGTTTATTTCATGGTCGATCAATTGCGAGCACATGGTGTCAACCGTTTTATGTTGCCCGATACCCTGGGGATTCTGAACCATCAAAATACCTACAAGCTGTGCAAGGAAATGAAGGATTGGTTTCCAGATGTACCTTTTGATTTCCATGGACACAACGACTACGACTTATCGGTAGCAAACATCTATGAGGCCATCCGGGCCGGGATCCGTTGCATCCATACCACCTTAAATGGTTTAGGAGAACGAGCCGGCAATACGCCATTAAGCAGCGCGGTTGCCGTGATCAAAGACCACCTGCAAATGCAAACGAATATACGGGAAGAGAATTTGTATGCGGTCTGCAAGATCGTTGAATCCTACTCCGGCGTGAGGATCCCCCAGAACAAACCGGTCATCGGTGAATCGGTTTTCACTCAAACCAGCGGCATCCACGCCGACGGCGACCAGAAACATAATTTGTATCACAACAAACTCTCTCCGGAGCGATTCAACCGCAAGCGGCAATATGCTTTGGGTAAACTGGCCGGTAAAGCTTCCCTCAAACAAAACCTGGACGAACTGGGTATTGAGCTGGACCCGGAAAGCCTGAAAGTGGTAACGCAACGAATCAATGAACTGGGAGACCGTAAGGAAATGGTCACTAAAGAAGACCTTCCCTACATCATTGCCGATGTCCTGGACACCAAGCAACAGGAACAACGCATCCAGATCATCAATTACAGTCTTTCCGTAGCGGCCGGACTGAACTCGGTGGCCACCTTAAAATTGCAAGTCGATGGAAAGGAATACGAGCAGTCAGCTGCCGGAGATGGTCAATACGATGCCTTTATGCGGGCCCTCTACACCATTTATGACCGCTTGGGCAAGCCCATCGCCAAACTGGTCGACTATACCGTGACCATTCCTCCGGGAGGAAAGACAGATGCCCTTTGTCATACAGCCATCACCTGGCAAATGAATGAGCGGCGGTTTACAACAATTGGACTGGATCCGGATCAGGCCATTGCAGCCATTAAAGCAACCACCAAAATGCTGAATTTACTTGAATACCAGCGGTGAGTCTGCACTTTCAATAAAAGTCCGGGCTGCGATTGTTAAAAACCACTTCGCGGCCGGTATCTTGCATAATCCTTACACAAGCAGCAAACCTTAAGGAATGGCCTCGTTTTTTACTCAGGAAAAGTTCAAGAAACTCCCCGTCATTGGCATCGTTCGCGGATTATCCGTCGATGAGGTGATTCCTTTGGTAAAATGTTACCTGCAAGCCGGATTTCACACGCTGGAAGTCACCTGGAACAGTCCCGGTGTGCAGGATACCATTCGGCATCTGATTCACGAATTTGGCGAGGACCTGCAAATTGGAGCCGGAACGATTTTGTCGCACGACGATATGGAACGCGCATTAAACGCAGGCGCCCGGTTTATTGTCACACCCATTGTGGATGCCGGAGTCATTACGGCATCTGTCGATCAGCGGATACCCATATTTCCCGGGGCTTATACCCCTACTGAAATACACCATGCGTGGAGGTTGGGTGCCACGGCGGTCAAACTTTTTCCGGCGGAAATTGGTGGGCTGGCCTATGTCAAATCCGTTCTCGCCCCATTATCCTCCGTACCGGTCCTTCCTACCGGAGGAGTTTCACCGGAAAATGTACTCGATTTCCTGGCTGCCGGGGTATTCGGTGTCGGAATGGGAAGTCAACTGTTCCCCAAAGCCTACTTGCAAACAAAGAATTGGACTGCTCTCACTTCCTATCTGGGGCAATTGCAACATAAAATAACCTCCCGGTGATCGCACCTCAGAAGTCTAACGACCTGATCGTTTGTGCAGACTGGGGTACCAGCAGCTTGAGGATATATCTGGTTGACCTGCTGGATGGTACAATCATTGATTCCTTCTCAAACGATCAGGGAATCTTGTCCACCTTCCAGCAATGGCAAAAAGATCCAGGAGCGGATCGTAAAATTTTCTATCGAAACAAATTGCAATTGGCTCTTGACCAACTGTCGGTCGGAGCTTCAATCATAGGCATACCTCTCATTGCTTCCGGCATGGCCGGCTCTTCTATTGGAATTCAACCAATTGACTACTCACCTCTTCCATTTGACTTGAACCGGGGAGTTATGGGCTATCATTTTTTTGAAGCAACTATAGAACATTCTAATCCCTTGTGGATCCTGTCAGGCCTGGAAAAACCGGGTGATGTCATGCGCGGAGAAGAAGTTCAGGCAATGGGTTGGTGGTCCCATTTCGGAAAATCAGGTTTGCATGTTTTGGTATTGCCCGGTACTCATTCCAAACACTTGTGGATCCAGGATGGTGTACTGGTGGATTTCCATTCCTATTTCACCGGAGAACTATACCGGCTTTTATTGGATCACAGCATATTAAAGCCTTCGGTCAAAGAAGTGCATGCAGACGATCAAATCGCATCACGGGCTTTTCTCCGAGGTTTGGATGCGAGTAGTAATCACCATTTACTGCAGGAATTATTTCGGATACGTGCCAAGTCTGTTCAACAACACTTGAACGCCGGCAACCTACCCCATTACCTCAGTGGTCTGCTGATTGGCAGTGAATTGCGATCGCTTAATGATCTCATTTCCGGAGAAACCGTGCACCTGGCAGCCGGATCTAGCTTAATCAAATGGTACCTCAAGGCTCTCGACCATCTGGGCTTTGAAAACCGGATCAACTGGGCTCCCGGTCAAATCGATCAGTTTACCTTAACGGGCCAAATACAGGCATGGAAAAGACTGTAATTTAACGGGTTGGCCATCACAATGTGTTCCAATTCATTCACCAATTGGGCGTTATTTAACCCTAATTTTGCAACAATGCCGGAGAAGCACATCTATTAATTGTTAAAAAGAAGCCATATGCCACAAGGATATTTAATCGACATGGATGGTGTCATCTACAGTGGTAATGACCCCATTCCCGGCGCCAAGGAGTTTGTCCATAAATTATTGGACAACAGCATCCCCTTTCTGTTCCTTACAAACAACAGTCAACGCAGTCCGCGGGATATTGTTAATAAGCTGGCCGGAATGGACATCTATGTCAGTGAAGAACATTGTTTTACCAGTGCCATGGCTACCGGTTGGTTCTTATCAAGAATGAAACCCCATGGTACGGCTTACGTATTGGGAGAGGGAGGCCTGTTAACCAGCCTGCACGAAAATGGGTACTCACTGGTCACTCAGAATCCGGATTTTGTTGTGGTAGGTGAAGGGCGCAACTTCACGTTAGAGATGGTCAATCAGGCTGTGGACATGATCCTTGACGGTGCCAAACTGGTGGCCACAAACCTGGATCCTTCCCCTAAGAAAAGAGGCTGGACCAACCTGGGCATCAAGGCCGTGGTAGCCATGATTGAAGAAGCTACCGGACACAAGGCCTTTTCCGTGGGTAAACCCAGTCCGGTGATGATGCGGGTTGCCCGCAAAAAGCTCAGTCTGGTGACGGCTGAGACGACCATGATCGGGGACACCATGGATACCGATATTTTGGGTGGATTGCAAGTGGGATACCGCACCATCCTCACTCTGACGGGCGTATCCAAACGGGAGACGCTAAATCAATATGCTTTTGCTCCCGATATGGTGGTGGAGTCTCTATTGGAAGTTCCTTTGGATTAGCTATTGGATAGCTGAATTTTTACTGGTACTTTTGCATGCCTTATGAAAATCACCTCTGGAGGAGTGGCAGAGCTGGTTGATTGCACCGGTCTTGAAAACCGGCGTAGGTGAAAGCCTACCGGGGGTTCGAATCCCTCCTCCTCCGCAAAGCCCCACGGCAGCCGTCCCGCCAAGAATGGCGGGACGGTTTTTTAATGCCCACCAACGAGCCAAGCTTGCTTGAGCGAGGCGATGGGCATAAAAAACATCGCTGCAACAGCAGCGGGCTGCCGGGGGGATTTGAAGATCTTCCCGTACGGGAAGAGTGTAAGCTTAGGTCGTTTGGGTAGCGGTTAAAAAAAAAACGATA
>JAGQXC010000096.1 GCA_020436785.1 Saprospiraceae bacterium
CAGTCCCGAACAACCCTTTTTTTTACGACCAAAGGTGACTTCAATTTCGATTTCAACGGTTTTGGGAAGGTATGCCTTCACAAAAGAGGGATCCCTGTTCGCGGATGAAGTGTTCATGGAAGGTGAAAATAAAAAGGAAAGTGGCAGCATGAGCAAAATAATCATAGCATTCATATTATGCAGTTTTTGTTTTTAAATTCAACGTTGAGGCAATCGCTGATGCAGCCAAATCTAGCGGGAATGTGGGTTACGGGTCATCACCCGAAAGAATGATTCTCACCCTCAGAAATCCGGGACCTGATTAAATAAACGACGAAGCGATTTTCTCCTCAATCTGTTTTAATACGGATCACATGGAGTAATGAGGTGGTCATAGAGCCAGGTTGGTCCAATCCGCTTAATAAATTCCCGGGCGCAACTGCCACCCTTTGCGCTATTTTGCATCTTTATAGAAACAACCAGCGCACGTTGAAGGACCAAACCAGCACCTTTTGGGAGGAACTGTACCGCAATAACATTGGGACCCTGATCGCGGTTTGCTACCGCTATACCGGCAACCGGCCATTGTCGGAAGATCTTGCCCATGAGGCTTTTCTAAAAGCCATCGATCGCATCGACAGTTATGCCGGTACCGGAAGTACTGCTGCCTGGTTGCGGCGCATCACCATCAACCATGCCCTCCAATACCTGCGGGACGAAAAAAGATCGTTCGTCCACCCTAACCCGCTTCCGGGGACGGACGTTCCGGACCTTCCCGATCAGTCTTCAGCCACCCACGGCCTTCACGATTTGACCGAGCAGGAATTACTGGCCGCCATCAATGAATTGCCGGAACATCACCGCATGGTGTTCAATCTCTATGTGCTGGATCATTTTACCCATCGCCGCATCGCCAAGGTGCTGGGAATCAGTCCCGGCACCTCAAAGTCCCACCTGGCGCGTGCCCGTAAAAAACTGCAACAGCTGGTATTAGAAAAAGCAACGTCCAAACAGGAGAAGTCGCGCCAGGGTGTGCTGATCTTCTTACTGAACCGCCGGGTAGATGGACTGTTCCGTCGCACCTTGCGTCATTTCCGGATGCTACCGCAGAATTCTTTGATGCCTACCCTGCAGGGAGTTCATTTTTCATCGGCTGTACCCAGCGTTTGGTCCTCCGCCCATGTCATCGGCACCCTGACGGCCATCGGACTGACCGGCATGGTTGTATTGACCATCCTGCATCCTTTCCGGCAGAATGTAGCGGAATTTCCGGCGGACAGCCGCACGGTGTTACCAGTGACGGTATTGGACCCGGGCCAGGAAAAAAATCCAGAGCAAACCGAAGAGGCGTCGAACCAGGACACTAAGCCCTTTCCGTTAAACCCCTCTCAAAAAGATAATCGTACGCAAACTGCCACCTTTCATCCGGATCGCGTCATGATCAATGAAAACCTTAAACAATTGCGTATGAAAAACCTAAAATCATTCTCTTCCATGTTCCTGGCCGCTTCAAGCTTATTATTTAACCCGGTCACCACGCCCGCCCAAAACAACGGATTGCCGGTGTCGGAACCGCAACCCATTGAGGCCGGAACCCATCCTTCTCCTCCTGCCCTGAATGAATCGGCCATCGAATCGAACGGGACAGAGGCAGGCACTTTCACCGCCTCAAAGCTCTTTTGGTCCAATGAGGACCGCGAACTCTATTTCCGGGGTAGGGTGAAGGTCGACGTGGAAAACAATCATTTCTCCGGTGAAGGAGATTTCAAATTCCTGGGTCCGGTCCAACTCCTGATCTTCAATGGTAAAAAAGTAAAATTGGGATCCTACCTCACTTTGGTGGACCACCTTTACAAAGTGTACCGGCTCAGCGCCAAAGAAGCCAAAGCCAAGTACGGAGAAGCAGGTGAACAGGGTGCAATCGAAATCCAGATCACTGAATAAACCAAACGTGTCCTCATTCCGACACGACTGAATGCAACGTTCTGCACTGGTTTAGTGGATAAATAACGTCAGGCTCTTGTTCGCAACGTCAAGGGCCTTCTTGAAATAAATTGGCATCAAAAAACCTGGCCATCACCAGAATTCCGGTGCAGTAATTTTCCACCTGATGCCAAATTTTTGCCTAAAGAAAAGTTAACTTAGGATCAGACTTCCTCATAGGAGGAATCGGGACATCATACCGGCTGGAGGTCCTGTGATCCGATACAAACCATCACCTACCCGAATCGTTTAGAACCCGGGATTGGTTCCAGCGGCACATTAATTTTCCAACCAAGGTGCTGTTCTATGATCATTCGCAGTTTCATCTTCCTGTGCTTGCTGTCTGTTTCACCTGCACTCGGTCAACAATCCGTGGCTGATAGCTTGCTACGCATCATCCCTGCATTGCCGGATACCCAAAAAATATCCACGTATTTTGACATTTGCCGTGAATTGGTCGGAAACGATAAAGAAGGAGCTTTGGATGCCGCCAACAAAGCCCTGACGATTGCCCGTCAAACCGGAGAACCGCGGTGGATAGCCCGAGCCATGAATGTGATGGTGGCCAGCCTGCACATCCACGGCGAGATGAAAACCGCCTACGAAATGGCCCAATCGGCCGTTGAATATGCCGAAAAATCAAACAATAACATCACTTTACTGGAATCCTACGGTTTGTTATCCAATGCCTATGGCCTCCACTCCGAATGGGATAAAGCGCTCGTTTATGGAGATAAAAGCCGTCAGGTAGCTGAAGCGATCAAAGACACTCTGGGCATGCTGGATGCTTATAGCATCATTGCAGTTTGTCAAATGGAATTAAAAAATTTTGCAGAGGCCAGAGCTCTGAATGAGTTGTGCATCAAACTCAGCCAATTGGCCGGCAGGGAATACGAATACGGCAGGGCAGAGGTCAATCTGGGAGAAAATCATTTCCGCGAAAAAAATTGGGATCAGGCCATCCTGCACACAGAAATTGGTGCGAATGTATTTTCCAAAATGAACTATGATGTGGGAGTGGTTCAGGCCCAGGCGATTCTTGCCAATGCCTATTATGAACTCGGTGACCTGACTAAAAGTAAGGAGACGAGCGAGCAAATGCTGCATATCCTCGGTTCCTCACTCAATGATCCACTGGCCGGTGAAGCCTTTAAGGTGTTGGGCCTGGTCGCGCTCGACCAGCTTGACTATGAGGTGGCTGCAAAACATTTTCAGCAAACGGTTCAATTGGCGCAACTTGACAACAATTATAAAACACTCAAAGTGGCCTATCGGGGACTGGAAACCATTTACCTGGTCAAAGGGGATTTGGAAAATTCCAGAAAATATAAAAACCTGTTTGAGGCGACGGCTGATTCAATTTTTTCAGAAAATGCATTGCGCAACATATCCGAATACCAGGTTAAGTATGAGACAGCATTAAAAGATCAACAAATATTCAAAGAAAGGCAGCGCAGGAATCAATGGGTGTTAGGATCTGCCTTCGCCATGCTGCTATTTGTCGGATACTTCTTTATTGTTCGCAACCAACAGATGCATTTGCATAAAGAGACGCAAATGCAGGCTGCCCTGGAACATGCCGAAGCGGAGCGACTCGCCGATGTTAACCGGATCAAGAGTATATTTTTCACCAACATCAGTCATGAATTCAGGACACCTCTAACTCTGATCACCAGTCCTCTGCAACAATTGCTAAAAGGGGATCTGAAGGGAGATGTGCGCAAATATTACGAAGCCATGCTCCGGAATGCGGAAAGGCTTTTGCTGTTGGTGAATCAATTGCTCGACTTAAGCAAGCTGGAAAGTGGCAAATTGCAATTGCATACTGAGACAGGAGACCTGAAAAAATTCCTGCAAATAATCATCAACTCTTTTGAGAGTCTGGCCAGCCGAAAAAATTCCCTTATTGAATTAAGAGCTCCTGAGGAAACCTTGCATGTGAAATTTGACCAGGACAAACTGGAGAAAATCCTGAATAATCTGATTTCCAACGCTGTTAAATTTTGCGACGACAACAGCACCATCTTCGTGGAACTGGATTGGAACGACCGTGAAAAAAGCATTTTTTTGATCAGGGTGACGGACCAGGGATTAATCATCCCTGCCGAAGATCTACCCGATATCTTTAACCGGTTTGGCCAAACGGTGATCTCGGAAATCCAACCGGGTAGTGGCATCGGACTGGCCCTGACCAAAGAATTGGTGGAATTGCATGGAGGAGAAATCGGCGTAAAGAGTGTGGAAGGGGGTCAGACCTGTTTTTCCTTCACCTTCAAGGCCGAGCCGGCAGATCCTTCCGAAGAACTAAGCGTCTATGCCCCGGTCCACTCAACCACACATTCCGTGAACGAAAAAATTGTCCCTGACGCCACGCCTGCAGATGGATCTTTGAAAGTTCTGGTTGCCGAAGACAATGAGGAATTACGCAATTATCTCCACAGCATTCTCCATCCCAAATACGAAGTCATCCTGGCCCGAAATGGGAAAGAGGCCTTAAAATTAACTCAGGAAATCATCCCCGATCTGGTGATCTCGGACATTATGATGCCCGAAATGGATGGTAAAACATTTTGCCGTTTGATTAAAACTCAGGAACCCACCAGTCACATTCCCGTCATCCTGCTCACAGCCCTGGCAGAAACGGAAGATAAACTCAGCGGTCTAAAAACAGGAGCCGATGATTACCTGATGAAGCCATTCCACCACGAAGAATTAACGACCAGGATCAACAACCTGCTGGAACGAACGGACAGGCAAAAGAAATATTTTCTTCGTCAACTCCTGGCCATGAAGCCCCGGGAGGTCAAAGCAGAAAATCCGGATGAAGTCTTCTTATCCCGAGTGAAACTCATCATTGATGAGAACCTGGAGGACGAAACATTCAGCGTGGTGGAACTGGCTAAAATGATTGGTTATAGCCGGAGTCAACTCCACCGTAAACTATCGGCGTTGATCGACCAGGCGCCTAACGAACTCATTCGTAATTTTCGTCTGGAAAGATCCCGGCAACTGCTTAAACAACATGCTGGCACCGTCTCGGAGATCGCCTATCGGTGTGGATTTAATTCACCCGCCTACTTTATTAAATGCTATAAGGACAAATTCGGGACCACCCCTCTGGCCACCGAATGAATCTGACGTCCTATCTGCGTCGCACCCGGCTGCAAATCGGTCTTCCCTTTCTCCTATTTATACTCTATGTAGTTGATTTTTAATCAATTAACTCAAGCGACAAAATTGATATAACAGGCTACCATAATCATATGCCCGATCGGGAGATTGCCACGAATTTTGAGTCAACAATATTTCAAAAAAACAAAAATCTTCGGCAATCATGAAAGCATTAAAAATGACACTTACCGTACTAGCCTTGTTGGTTTCCCAATGGATCAACGCTCAACAGGCTCTTAATGAAGAATTCCAAAACTACCTCAATGAGGTGTATGGGGCCTATGATCAAGGTGGCTGGGAAATGCTTAAATCCTACTACAGCCCAACAGCCACTGAAATCGATCCGGTTGGAATGATCAACAGTGGCTTGTCCCAGCTGGATGCCTACTATAAAAATTTTGATGCGCTGCTGGAAGGAAAACCAAGCTTCACCAATCGCATTAAAAGCGCCAAACTGATTGAAAGGGATGTTGCCCTGATCATCTGGGAAAGCACCGGAGAATTTAAAATCAACGGTGAAACGCTAAAAAATTCGGGAACAACATCCGCGGTATTGGTCAAAAAGGATGGCCAATGGCTGATTGAACAAACACAGCTGACACCGGTCCGTACAGGCGATGAAAATCATTAAAAATTTTATTCCATAAACTTCAAAACAAATAACAATGATCAAGAAATTATCCCTGGGTACCCTGATTGGCAGCATTGCCGCCACCATCGTTTCAAGCATCTGGTTCGTAGGCCTGTTTGGCTCCAAAGCCGACCAATGGCTGGCTGAAAATGCCGACTGTGCCCGGCAAATGGATGATATGCCCTATTGGGCCTGGATTCTGGCCATCCTGGTACTCGGATTTATCGGAGCGTTGGCCCTGGATAAATTGAAAATCAAGGATGCACTGAACGGCGGGATGGCCGGATTGGTCATCTACTTACTGATTGGCCTGGTCATTTCATTGTTTACCTACGTCTCCTTCAAGGCGTATGAACTCAATTGGATGCCACTGGACATTATCGGCAATACGCTAAGCGGCATCGCCGGGGGAGCTGCAATTGGCTGGCTATATGGTAAACTAAAATAACTCCAAAGGCGACTGCAAATTGACGAGAAGGCTCTTGTGTGTCCGTACAAGGGCCTTTTTTAGTGCTTGGAATCCAGATGGTTTGGTTTAGCCAATTTACTCCGATCCTCGCTATTTTATACCGTGGTTATTATCTGTAAAGGCTGCTTTATTTATTAGGATATCCTTAAATTACAGACAGGAAACGAGTCTTTCCGCATTGAACGCATTGCTTTTACTGTGATTTCTCATTGCCGGTAGTCATCAGATCAGGCTGGTCATGGACCTTATTGAAAATGCACTTTCAAAAAAATAATGGTACTTAATAAAATTTTTGGAAATAGCAGACGTAACTACCTGTCTGACAACAAGCTTGCCAAATACCTCAAATATGCCACCGGAGAAATTGTGCTTGTGGTGATCGGCATCCTGATCGCGTTACAGGTCAACAACTGGAATACCAACCGGATTGAACGCAATGACGAACAAAAGTTGCTGCAACAGGTGAAAAATGAATTTCAGCTCAATGACAATCAATTGTTGGAAAAAATTGAACGAAGGAAAAATGAACTTCTTTCCGTACTGAATATCCTGCAAATCATTGATGCGAAACGCCTTACCCAGGAACAGACCAAACTGGATAGCCTTCTGGCATCCGCCATCTCGGTCTTCACTTTTGATCCGGTCAATGGCATCATGAACCAATTGATCCAGGCAGGAAAGCTTTCATTAATTCGAAATGACAGCTTAAGCAATATGCTTTCCAATTGGGATGGCATCCTGGCAGATTACAAGGAAAATGAAAACAACTACCTGGATTTTAATAACAAGAATTTAAGGCCTTTTCTTTATGAACACTTTAATTACCGCAACATCATTAATAATCGGATCATACATAATGATATCAGCTACCCACTGATGGATGAAAGGTATCAATACGGCAATGAAATCGGAAATTCAGACCTAAAAATGTCTGAACCCGATGCTCAGGTGATTAAAAAATTGGAAAACCAAATGGCATCCGTCATCAGCCATCTTTCCTACCTCAATGCACAATCGTACGGGATCCATGATTATATCAATCGGATCATCACTGCAATTGACCGCGAATTAAATAAATCCTAATGATGGCACCGGACGGTTCGCAATCGACCACTGAACCATCAAGCATAATATTGTACCTTTCGCCGGTGGATTAGGGATAATGACCTGAATCCTTAATTCTCCTTTCTATGAAATGGTTGGAACGC
>JAGQXC010000588.1 GCA_020436785.1 Saprospiraceae bacterium
AACCATTTTGGACCGACCAGTAAGGACTGGAGCTATATTTATCAGCCAGGTAATCTGTCCATAAACCATAGTTTATAGACGGAGAACAGCTTCGTTCACTATTGCTTACGCTGCGTGATTCCAACGGATCGGAAGCACAGGCAATATTGACCAGGGGCGCGCCACTTGAAGCTACCGTGGCCGATTTTACCAACGTGCAATTATGGTTATCGGTGACGGTCACGGTGTACGTTCCCACCGCCAGGTGGCTGATGTTTTTGGTTGTCGCCCCGTTGCTCCATGCATAGTGGTAAGGCGTATTGCCCCCCGAAACGGATGTTTGAATTGAGCCATCTCCGGCACTGCAACCCGGATTGGTAACAGAAAGGGATGCATCCAATTGGTCGGGTTCACCAACCCATCTTTTGCTGGTTAGCATACATCCGTTTGCGTCGGTAACGGTTACCGCATAGTCTCCGGAAGGTATATTGGTTAAATTTTTCGTCGTGGCACCATTACTCCATTGGTAACTGTATGGCGTGCTGCCACCCTGTACATGAAGCGTGATGCTTCCATCAGATCCTCCATGGCAGGAAACTTCGGTATATTCGGTGGAGACATCGATTTTCACCGGGTGTCCTACCGTGGTTTTTTTTGTTTTGGAACACCCTGCGGCATCGGTTACCGTAACGGTGTAATCCCCGGGACTCAGACCCTGGATATCCTCCGTAGTTGCACCGGTTGACCATACGTAGGTATAAGGTGAGATACCTCCATGTATCGTCAAATCAACGGAACCATCGTTGGCACCGCTGCAACCGGCCGAGACGGGCATCAGGACAAGATCCAGTTTGCTGACGTTGACAGTAATGGAAGTGGTAGCCAGGCATCCCTGGTTATCCGTTACGGTCACCGTATAAATGCCTTGTTGTACGGTGGTTATCGCATTGGAAATCAGGATGTTTCCATCGCTGTTACCGCTCCCGGAAAACCCATTGGGACCTGACCACTGGTAAGACCTCAGACCATTGGGATTTGCCGATAAAGTGAGGCTTGTTCCTTCACATATATCCACAATGCAATCATTTTCACTTTGCCAACCGGAACCATCATTGTATTCACACACCAGTTCCGGTGCCGTACAAATCTTGGTGGTCAGGCAAAAGGCATCCAGCTTTAAATAGTCTGAATTGGCCCGTCCGATGATCCGCACATATTTTGAACCGGTAGGAGCAGTCATGGTCAGGTTGTAGGACTTAAGGTTGGGGTCGCTGGTCAGGTCGTGATCAATCTGAACACTCTGGGCACCCAATAAGGTCCCGGCCTGTGTGTAGAATTCCAGAGAAACCGAATGATTTTGACCGGGATCAGTAGTTCCGGCATAAAAATCCAATGTATAGAGAATCCCTGGAGTCACATCGATATTCTGAGCGATGGTGGCTGACTGTGAGGAGCCGGTTGGCCATAAGTAAATAAGGTAATTCCCATCAACCGCATTAAACGTCGTATAGTCATAGCTTCCGGCCACATTCCAGCCCTGAACGGTATGTTCAAAGCTTGGATTAACAATCAAATCCTCAGGGCAGGTTAGATTCCCACAGCCTCCCGGATGTACGGTATAATTTTGCGCTTCACAACCGGAAACGGTGTAGCTATCGATGACATTGCTACCTATATAAAAGGTATATACTTCTCCATCGCTGGCAGCACCGGTCCAGGTATTACCCCCATTGATGGTAGTTACGGTAGTTGATCCTTTTTTCACAAGAATGCTGGTGCAGTCATTGTTGGTAAAAGAGACCTCTGGCAAGCAAGTATTTTCGCAATTATCATACTGGAGGATGAAAACATTGTCGAGGTGAAATTCCCAGGCATTCCCAACTTGATACGATTCGACTCGGAAGACAAAATCGGTTTGACCCGGACTTAATACATCATCCAGATTATAGCGATCAATATCCAGGTTATAATTGGAACTGTTGTCAAAGGAATTTGAACCAGCCAGTAAATTATCGCCGAAATACTTGCCATCGATGTATGTTTTTTCTCCTTTATAGTGGTCACCTTCCCAGATAATGGCACTTAACTCGATGTTAGCATTGCAACTGGGAATCGTGAAACCATCCAGATTCCATTGTTGATAGAAATTCTTGATCGGATTGGGCCAATAACCATAGAAGCCATCATAAAGCTTAATGGTCCGGTTGGGTAAATCGGGTTTGGTATAAATGACCACTAAAGACCATCCGCCGTAAACGCTTCCGAAGGCGCACGACACGGTTTTGTCAAAAGCGAGTTGGTCAATGGTTACGTTGGTGGACCCGCTGATTTTACCGGTCACATCAGCATAAGCGGCATAGAAATCCTGATAGTAACCTCCGTTGTTGATGGACTCTGTCCAGGTGCCATCCGCAGATATCGTTTGATTATTTAACGTGACGGACTGGTCAATAAAAATTGAACTTCCGGAATAGTAGGAACTTCCTGACCAATATAAATAAGCCTTGTAAACGGAGGCACCGGAAGGAATGAAAAGGTAACGGCTGGTGCCATTTTTTTCTCCACATTCATTAGCTGCTTCACCGGTACTTTCAGTATTACCTATAATGGTATATCCGTAATTACCGGAAAATGTAGTCTTTTCTCCAATGGAACTGCCGGAGTAACCGGGTGGAATAAATAGCAGGCACCACAGTAAAGTCTGTACGATGGGCAAAACAACGTTTACCCATGTACGGTGCTTGTACACTTGGATCATCTCTTTGGACGTTTTTATTCGGGCGAAAAACGAAAAATAAACAGGACCACTCTACGATGAGTGATCAAAAAAATAACACGAAAAAAATGAATTCTCTTATCGGGATCGATAATTAAGGGGGGAGTTCACTATCAATTCAGGACAAGGATAAGGTAAAACAATTGTTTAACCTAGAATTCCAAAATATAATTTTACCTATTAGGCATAACTCTTTGAATATTAATATAATACGCAATTAATTTGCGTATTACATGGAGAGAATAAATACTTCACCAAATAGTTCACAAAAAAATTGCAAAATCATTTCCGGTGATCAGCCACAGATTGTGTTCCAGTCAATCAGAGGTCAATGGTTGGGGATATCTTTTGTAAAAAGCTAACCTTTCCGGTAGAGCCGGAATGGTTATGTCTTCTGGGGGAAATCGCTTGAGGAACATGTGGTCCTCAAATAATAAGAAATTGGGGGTCAATCGATGAATTAGTATCCGCAAAAATTCTGCCAGATTGCCTTCGTTGGATTTCAATCCACAAATTTTCTACAATATGACTTATCTTCACCGGATGACGGTTGCCTAACTTAAAAAATTTTCCATTTTTGACCTCTCTTGAACGATTACCCAGGGACCTTTCATAACAGATGCATGCAAATTAATTACCGATCAATCGATGAAATTCAGGCGAAGAATGACGTCTGGGTTTTTATTCCAAAGCAAGATAAAGAAACTACCCAGGCACAACTTCCGGCTTTCCTGGACCAGGTCCTGGACCCAAAGTCCATGATTGATGGCTTGAAAAAAGAAGTCACGGTTTACCATAACAAAGAGGTCACGGTTCATTTTTTCTACATCAATAAAGCCAATTTCATTTCTGTCAAGACGGCAGCCGCAGAAGCAATTTATCTGCGTCATAAACACGCTGCCGCCGTCTCTGTTTCCCTGGATGCGCAATACATGAAACCCTATCTGCTTGAAGCCCTGGCTGAAGGGTTTTGGTGGGGTGCACAAAATCTGGGCCTGCACAAATCAGAAAGCAGACTGGAAGCATCCTGGGGCCTGACCGTCTATGGTAACCTTCCATTGGACGAAGGAAGTGCGGCACTCCAGCGCGGTAGTCATACCGGTGAGATCCTTCAGCGAATCGGAAGTCTGGTCAATGAACCCGGGAATGTTTGCACTCCCCGATTTATGGCTGACTTTGTAGTGAAGGAATCTTTGACCCGCTCCATTCAGGTGCAGGTCCATGATGCTTCCGCCATCCAGGAGAAGGGCCTGTGGGCTCTATGGAATGTGGGAAAGGGCAGCAGCTATCCTCCGGTTTTGATTGAAATGGATTATCATCCACCCCAGGCTACCCGGACCATCGGATTGGTTGGTAAGGGAGTGACCTTCGATACCGGCGGAGTTTCACTCAAGGATGGTAAAAACATGCACTACATGAAGTCGGATATGGGGGGAGCGGCAGCTGTCATTGGCACCATCCTGGCCGCTGCCGACTGCGGACTGCCCTATCGGATCGTGGGGATTGTACCGAGCGCAGAAAATCATATCGATCGATTGGCCTACCGCCCGGGGGACGTCATTCCCTCCTACTCTGGGAAAACCATCGAAATCATCAATACCGACGCCGAAGGACGCTTGCTTCTGGCAGATGGAATCAGTTATATTTTGAAAAATTATAAGCTGGACCACCTTATTGATCTGGCTACCTTGACCGGAAGCGCCGTGCAAACCCTGGGTTACCAGGGAGCGGCTCTGTTCTGTAATGATGAAAGCCTGGCGGACGCATTGAGACAATCATCGGCTGAATGCGGAGAAAAAATCTGGCCTTTTCCATTGTGGGAAGAATACCAAAAAGAATTGGAGTCGACCATTGCCGACATCCGACATTTCCACAACAGTCCGTTGGCCGGTGCTATTGTAGCTGCAAAATTCCTGGAATCATTTCTGGACGGATTTCCATCCTGGGCCCATCTGGATATTGCCCCGGTAGCCCTTAAGGAAACGGTATTCTCCAAAGAAAAAATTGGTACCGGATTCGGTATTGACCTGTTGATCAGGTGGTTGACGGACATGCACGAAGCTTCCCGGTAGACCGTAATTGGAGGTAAAATTGCAGGATGCGGGTATCCTTCCAATCCTTGATGACGGATATCGCTAAGAATTCATATCCAGGACATCACAACTTCATCCAAGATTTTTTATTTTGAAGGCAAAGCGAATAATATGCATGTCCTTCACGTAAGTGCCGAATGTTATCCGGCTGCCAAGACGGGTGGTTTGGGCGATGTGGTGGGAGCACTTCCAAAATATTTGAATGATGCCGGTGTCGATGCCAGTGTCATCATTCCCAAATATTCCCTTAAGTGGTTCGCGGAGCAGGAATGGGAAATTTTATTTACCGGCCAGGTACGCATGCATATCTGGGGTGTGCCTTACCAGGTTCAGCGGCTTGTGAATGGAGATCTAGGCTTTCAACTCTACGTGGTTCATATTCCGGGTAAATTTGACCGGGCTGGCGTGTACTCCGATCAAAATGGTTATTTCGGGGATTCTTTCGAAAGGTGGATTTGTTTCCAGCAAGCCGTGTTACAGTGGATATTGTTAACTCAATTGCCCATTACCCACATCCATTGTCACGATCATCATACCGGCCTGATTCCCTTTATGATGCGGTACTGTTCCATTTATCAGGATTTGCAGGGCATGCCGAGCTTTCTGACCATACACAATGGAGGCTATCAGGGCCGTTATTCCTGGAGTAACAACTACTTGTTGCCTTATTATGACCCCTACGCAGCCGGAATGCTGGACTGGGAGAACAGCATCAATATGCTGGGCAGTGCGATCAAATGCTGTTGGGCGTTCAATACCGTTTCGCCCAGTTACCTGGAAGAAATGAAAACATCTTCATTGGGCCTGGAGGGTTTGCTGAATCTGGAATGGATGAAAGGTTCGGGAATTGTCAATGGCATTGATACGGAGGTGTGGGATCCGCGTACCGATCCGATGATTGGAGTACATCTGAAGGATGATGATTTTCTTTCGTATAAACGCGGAAATAAGGCGATCCTCTGTGAACGCTTTGGATTGGATCCAGGCTTACCCATCTTAACCTTTATAGGCCGGATGGTACATCAAAAAGGTGTTGATGTTTTATCCGACGCCATTTGGTCCATCGTCCAACATACCAAGCAGATCCAATTCGTCATCCTGGGATCCGGGGAAGCGATTTATGAAGATCCCTATAAATCTCTGGCACATCATCATGGCGATCAGGTAAAAACCATCATCCAGTATAATGAAGCCCTTTCGCATCAGTTGTATGCCGGGTCTGATTTTTTACTGATGCCTTCGCGGGAAGAGCCTTGTGGATTAAATCAATTGTACAGTATGCGGTATGGGACCATTCCAATGGTTCGCCGAACGGGAGGTTTGCAGGACACGGTTATCGATGTAGATGATTGGCAAGGAACAGGAATATGCTTTGACCAACTGACCACCGGTGATCTTATCCATTCCTTCTATCGAGCCATGCGTCTTTACCAGCATAAATCACGACTGTATTCCATTATGCAGGAAGCCATGACCAGGGATCATTCGTGGGAACGGGTCGCCCAGGACTATATTGCTTGGTATAAATATTACATGGGAATTGAATAATAACAATATATTACAGGTAAATCTTATATAATATGAGAATCAAAATGATATGCCTCATTCTGGGAGGTGGTGCCGGATCCAGATTATACCCATTGACCAAAGACCGGTCTAAACCTGCTGTGCCCATTGCCGCCAAATACCGGTTGATTGATATACCCATTTCAAATTGTCTGAATTCAGGGGTTAAGCGCATGTTTGTCCTCACCCAATTCAACTCCGCGTCACTTAACCGGCATATTAAGAATACGTACCACTTTGACAACTTCAGCAACGGGTTTGTCGATATCCTGGCGGCGGAGCAAACACCCAGCAGTGATAAGTGGTACCAGGGTACGGCCGATGCCGTCAAGCAATCCATGCATCACCTGGTCAATCAGGATTTTGATTACCTGCTTATTTTATCCGGAGATCAGTTGTACCAGATGAATTTTGAGTTAATGGCTCGATATCACATCGCACAGGGCGCTGACATTACCATTGCAACCATACCGGTCGTTGCGCATGATGCCACCGGATTTGGGATCATGAAGGTGAATAAATTCGGATTTATTGACCGGTTTATTGAAAAACCCAAGACGGAAATTCTTGAGGATTGGAAATCCGAGATCGAAGAGCGCTTTAGCAACGATGGCAGGCATTTTCTGGCCTCGATGGGGATTTATATTTTTAACAAAAGGATCCTGCGTAAATTATTTGATGACCATCCCGAAGCAGTAGACTTTGGAAAAGAAATCATTCCCAATGCCATCAAATCAGGGTTCAACGTGGCCAGCTACGCCTACGACGGATACTGGACGGATATCGGAACCATCAAGTCCTTCTTTCAGGCTAACCTGGAGCTGACCGATGACATTCCAAAATTTAATTTGTTTGACAACACTTCGGTCATCTTCACCCGTCCGCGTATGCTGGCTCCGTCCAAAGTATTCGGGACACATTTCAACCGGGCGGTCGTTGCAGAAGGTAGCATCATTCATGCGAAGGAAATCGAGCGCAGCATCATCGGAATCCGCTCCCGCATCGGTCACGACACAACGATCCGGGACTGCATCGTCATGGGTAATGATTACTTTGAAACACTGGATCAGATTATGGATCAGACCAACTCCATCCCGATGGGAGTAGGTCATTCCTGCGTGTTGCAAAACGCCATCATCGACAAAAACTGCCGGATAGGAAACAACGTATCCATCATCGGAGATGACAGTTTAAGTGATACGGAAACCGATTCCTACGTCATCCGGGACGGAATCATTGTCCTGAAGAAAAAAGCGGTTATCCCCGCCAACTCAAAAATAGGATTGATCAAGTAATCCAATATGGAGCAAAAAGCCATCCTCTGTGTGGCATCTTATTTTAAAGGTGCTGACTTCATCATCCAGGCCAAGGCGTCCGGCAACCTCGTGTATTTATTGACCGCAGACACGCTCAAGGAAGCGGAATGGCCGTGGGAGGCCATCGACGATGTGTTCTATTTGCCTTTAGATGACCATCATAACTGGAATTGGCTGGATATGGAACGGGGCCTGGCCTTTGTGATGCGTTCACGGCCGATTGATGTCATTGTAGCGCTCGATGACTTTGACGTCGAGAAAGCTGCACATCTGCGGGAGATCTTCCGCGTCCCCGGCATGGGTGACACCACAGCCCGGTATTTCCGGGATAAATTGTCCATGCGCACCCGGGCCTTCGAGACCGGTATCCCTGCCCCACCCTTTACCTCACTTTTCAGCGATCGTCGTATCAACGAGTTTTTAGACCGGACCCAACCTCCCTGGATGATCAAGCCGCGGGGAGAAGCATCGGCGACTGGTATCCGGAAAGTAAATGATAAGGAATCTTTCTGGGAAACCGTGCATGGTTTGGGAGACGACCGTCATCGTTTCCTGGCTGAATCTTTCATTCCCGGTTCGATCTATCATGTGGATGCCATTACATTTAAGGGTGAAAATGTATTTGCCTGTGTATCAAAGTATTTGGATACACCATTTGAAGTAGCGCATGGCGGTGGCATCTTCCGCTCCATGATTCTGGCAAAGGACAACCCGGACGCCATCGCATTGATCGAGCACAATCAGGCTTTAATGAAGGCCTTTAATATGCGTCAATCTGCCAGTCATAGTGAATGGGTGCGTTCGCACGAAACCGGAGAATTTTACCTGATCGAAACAGCTTCACGGGTTGGCGGTGCCCACCTCGCAGAAATGATTAACCTCGCAACGAATGTCAATTTGTGGAAAGAATGGGCAAAATTGGAAAGTGCGGTGGCACGTCATCTCGAGTACCAATTGCCTGAATTACAACATATTCCAACCGGAATCATTATTTCCCTGGCCAAAATGGAGCACCCGCAGCCGGATTTTTACCGGGATTCCGATGTCGTTTGGAGCATCAAAAAAGCACATCATATCGGCTGCATCATCCAGGGGGATTCGGAAGAATACATAAAAAACCGACTGGACGAATTGGCATGGCACATTAAGGAACATTTTCATGCTGCCATCCCGCCTGCTATTAAACCTTTGCACTAGGAAATTGGTGGCCGGGATTATCGTTTATTGGGATGTTGGTAAAATCCGATGGAGCCTCCCACCCAGTCTTTGTCCTTGTTGAATTTAACCCCGATCATTTTACCCTTGCTCATTCGAATCAGGTTGTGAATGAGGATAGGCCGGTCCTTGTGAAATGGCCACAGATACATCAGGCGTAATTCAACTTTGGCAGGTTCATTGGGTGTGCGGATCACCGGTGCATACGTTACCTTTTCCTGAAGGATGTATTCGTCGGGTTTTCTTAATTCCAGGAGGTCCTGCGGAGTCAGATCAAACTTTACACCCTCCCCCGAGAATGAATAGAGTGGCTTGAGCACATAATCTTCCAGATTGGCTGGCAGGTCGTCCAGTATCTCATGGACAAATCGGGATTTAGGCACATAGTCACTTTGGATGTAGGGCAACAAATGTTTGCTTATTTTAAAATACCAATTGGGGTGTCCGGCCCAGTTGACCTCAACGTCCTCTCTTAGCGTGAATTCCGGATTAAGATCTGTGCGACGCAGTAATTCATCAAATATGACGCGATTATACAATTTATGAATGGCCACTTTCCGTCCGGCATCATCCAGATAGTACAAAGACCTGCCCGCACGTTTGATGTCAGTGATGCATTTCACAGGAATGCCAAGGTAATGACGCGTGGCAAGAAAGTCTATATAGGTATTTTGCTTATGCGGTTCAATGTCGACGAGTACGACATGCTCGGGCTTTTCTCCGGCCAGTATGTGGCGCCGTAATAATTCGACATACGATTCCGGATTCAGGTCGGCGAATAAATGATCCAGGGATTCCAGAAATGGATAGCTTTTCCGGTAGGATTCAGCCAAAACCAACTGATAGAAGTAGAGGCTGGGGAAACCCTGAACTTCAATAAGTCTGGGAGTCAACTGGCCATTGACCTCGCAGATGCCGAGATCTACCTGCAAGAACATGGTATTGGGCGTCTCATTGGGTACATCGACATTCCGATCCAATAACCTTTTACTCAGGGTTTTAAATTGCTCGGATAACAGAAAATTTACGACCTCTTCTCCCGCCTGAACCGCACTGCCCAGTAAAGACAAGTCAAAGATGACCGGTGATTCTGCTACCCTGAAAAGTGGACGATGATCAAATCGACCACTGAGTTCATGCATGAATTGTTCGTAAACCGAACTCGAAAAAGAAGCATTAATTTGATCGCGATAGGCTGCTACCATAAAGGCAAATGCAATTTAAAGTCACGAGATGAGCACATCGGCATTCAATATGGATGAAACCGATTTGTCTAAAAATCCAGGCAGGACCTGCTGGAAGGTCATCTCGATTTTTTCCGGATCATTAAGGTAGTTAATCATTTCCCAATAGATGTCTTCACCGTATTGTTGTGAAATGGTGGTCCTCCATTCATCTTTTCGGGCATAATCACGCATGCCTTCGGGGTCTGCCTCCGGATGAAACTGAGTCGTGGTGATGTACTCACCCACCTGAATGGCCATGAGCGCTCCGAATCTCAGCTGCACCTCGTCTTCCACCTCAATCGCCAATAACGAGGCATTCCATTTCCGGAATGCATTTAAGTCCGGATCAACCACCTGGTATTGTCGGAAATCGGCCGCATAGAATGGATCGCTCAGTCCGTCAAACAATTCAAAGTCCTTGCCGGCAGCTGTCTTGGAAATCGGATAGATGCCAAAGGACTTTTTCGGCCTGGGCTCAATCATCCCCAGTCCCAGATGATAGCAGATCATCTGAAAACTATGACAGATAAAAAAAGCATATTTGGGGGACTCCGGGTGTTGATCGTTGTACTGCATCAAGGTATCCAGCCAGGCATAATATTTTGCTTCCCAGGCATGGCCTTCCGGCAGTGGTGAACCGGGACCGCCTGAACTAATATAGATGTCATAGTTCATCCCGGGTACCTCGTCCTTTTGCCGAACATCAAATACCTCTACCTGGAAGGGGTGAGGATGATTGGCAAGGATGTTCTTGAGGTTCTTCATTCCCATATTTGGCGTTCCATCATAGAGGTCAAGTATGGCAACTTTGCATCTTGATTTCATCCTTATT
Organism: Saprospiraceae bacterium; assembly: GCA_020436785.1. Taxonomy (GTDB): domain Bacteria; phylum Bacteroidota; class Bacteroidia; order Chitinophagales; family Saprospiraceae; genus JAGQXC01. Next base: position 11,004 of record JAGQXC010000588.1, read on the forward strand.
TCTTTTTAGGAGCAGGATTTTTATATCCTTCTTTGACTGATCGTTGAACGCACGTTCCCCACCGCAGGTTCATTTTGCCTGGTTTGTATGCCTTCGCACGTTCAATAGAAAGATCGGCCGCGTGTTTCAATATCCAGTGGAAATTGCTTTCTCCGATTGAATTCACATCGGCATCAGGAGCTGGGTTACAAAAATCAATGGCATAGGGAATCCCGTCGCGGACAGCAAATTCGACCGTATTAAAATCATATCCCAACGCATCGTTCAGTAAAATGACCTGCTCTTCGATGGTTTTTAGAAGTTTTGGATCGGTATGCTGTTCACCCTGCAAATACCGCAGATGATGAGGGTTTCTGGGTTCATAAGGCATGATGTGCACCCATTTAGCCCCCAGCCCATAACAACGAAAATAGGAATCGAATTCGATGGCTTCCTGGAGCATCATCACCAGGGTGCCGGTTTCATGGTAAGCGTCAAAAAACTCTTTTTCATCATGGACCTTATATACTGATTTCCAGCCGCCCCCCGCATGTGGCTTGCAGAAGAGCGGGAAGCCACCCAGTTCTGCGAAAATGCCGTCCCAGTCGAGGGGAAATTTCAGATTGCGGAAGGAGGAATCTTTGGTATCCGGCGGCATGGTATGACTGGGCAACAGGATGGTTTTGGGAACCGCGACGCCAATATCCTGCGCCAATACATTGTTAAAGAATTTCTCATCGGCACTCCACCAGAAGGGATTATTGATTACAGCCGTACCGGTATACGCAGCATTCTTCAGATATGCCCGGTAAAAAGGCACATCCTGGGAGATACGGTCGATCAGTACGGCATAACCCGAAGCCTTGCCCTGATACAATTCATCGACGTGTGCCAACTCGGCCACGATGTCTTTTTCGCCCCGCGCATTAACTTCGTCGACAAATGCCTGAGGGAATGTATTTTCTTGTCCAAAGAGGATACCTATTTTTTTCATGCTTGAATGCTAGGAGTGATTCCAATGAAGATAATACCAAAACTGGTTGCTGATGCTCTCGCAGCAAAATTACTGAGAAATACGCAATCAACGGTCCCCAACCATCCAATTAATTTAGGTATTGACGCGCACCAATGATCTTTTCATTCGGGCCAAATGCCGCTTATCATCGGTCAAATCAACCTCCCTCCGTATATTCGCGCCATGCAAATGATGACGCTCGCCAATTTTTACTCCCGGGTTTTAAAGCGTAATTATTACCTGGATATCTACATTCCGGATTCCGGGCTCGACCAGGCGTATTTTTTCCTGTTCAATGATGGACAAATCCTGGATGACATCCGGTTATTACCGGTGTTGCAATCCTGGGAGGAAAGGGGCATACCGGTCTTTGCCGTAGGAATACATGCATCCGATCACCGGCTGCAGGATTATGGCGTTTCAGGTATCCCGGACTATAAACAACGGGGAGCCCAGGCCGGTGAGTACAAACATCTTATCGTTGCTGAATTATTACCCTATCTGAAGCAGGTGTTCCGCATCATGCCGGAACCGGACCGCTCAGCCATCATCGGATTTTCATTGGGAGGACTGTCCGCGTTGGATATCGGTTGGTCCCACCCGGAAATTTTTACACAAGTGGGCGTCTTTTCCGGATCCTTTTGGTGGCGCTCCAAAGCGTTTTCTCCTACACACCCTGACGCTCACCGCATCATGCATGAACGATTGAGCCGGTCATTTTACAAGCCGGGAATGCGCTTTTGGTTTCAAACGGGCACCGATGATGAAAGCTCGGATCGGAATAACAATGGGGTCATCGACTCGATCGATGATACGCAGGATGTCATTCGGGTCTTGGAATCCCTGGGTTATGAAAATGGAAAAGATATTGCTTATCTTGAAATCGCAGGAGGCCGGCACGAACCGGGCACCTGGGCAGACGCTTTTCCTCAATTAATCCAGTGGATTATCAACAAAACTTCCTATGCAAAATGAACATGCGGTCGTCGAATACAGCATCTTATCTGATTTAGACGTTTACCTCTTCCGGCAGGGAAAACACTTTCAGCTCTCTGAAAAATTTGGTGCACGCATGCTGGAGGTTAACGGGCAGAAAGGAGTCCACTTTGCGGTTTGGGCACCGGCGGCACACCAGGTTTATGTGTTGGGAGATTTTAATAATTGGAGCCGGCACAGTCACCCTCTACACGTAAGACCCGATGGTTCCGGCATTTGGGAAGGCTTCATTGCCGGATTGGAAATCGGGCTCATGTACAAGTATGGAATCGAGTCAAATTACGCAGAAGAATATCTGGAGAAAGCAGATCCCTATGCCTTCTGGGCGGAAGAACCGCCGCAATCTGCCAGTGTTGTCTGGCCGCTGGAATATGCGTGGTCAGATACCGAATGGATGAGCCACCGAAAAAAGCACAATAGCCTGAATAGCCCGATGACCATCTACGAAGTCCATCTGGGAAGTTGGCGACGGCATTACGACGGAAGCTCCTATTCTTACCGGGAAATGGCCGATACACTGATTCCTTATGTCCTGGAGATGGGTTTTACCCACATCGAGTTTATGCCACTGATGGCATTTCCCTATGAACCATCCTGGGGCTATCAGATCACCGGTTTTTTTGCGGCCAGCCCCCGCTACGGGACCCCTGATGATCTGATGTACCTGGTGGACCAGTGCCATCAGGCCGGCATTGGGGTGATCCTGGATTGGGTGCCCAGCCATTTCCCTTCCGATGGCCATGGCTTAGGCCGGTTTGACGGGACCTATGTTTATGAGCACCCCGACCCTCGCAAAGGTTATCACCCGGATTGGGAAAGTCTGATCTTTAATTACGAACGGCCGGAAGTCCGGTCATTTCTTATTAGCAATGCCATCTTTTGGCTTACCTACTACCACATCGACGGCTTGCGCGTGGACGCTGTTGCTTCCATGCTCTATCTGGATTATTCCCGGGAACAGGGAGGTTGGGAGCCCAACGAAATGGGAGGAAGGGAAAACCTGCATGCTATCCGGTTTATCCGTGACCTGAACAGCGAAGTGTACCGGCGCTTCCCGGATGTTCAGACCATTGCCGAAGAATCCACTGCCTTTCCAGGCGTTACCATGCCAGTTGACCATGAAGGGTTGGGGTTCGGTATGAAATGGATGATGGGCTGGATGAACGATACCCTGGATTATTTTAAGAAAGATCCGATTCACCGGCGATTTCATCATGGCCAGATCACGTTTAGCCTGATCTATGCGTACAGTGAAAATTATGTTTTGCCATTGAGCCATGACGAAGTCGTTCACGGCAAGGCATCCTTGTTGTATAAGATGCCTGGCAATGAAAATGATAAATTTTCGAACCTGCGGTTGCTATTTGGATATATGTATACTCACCCGGGAAGTAAGTTGCTGTTTATGGGCGGAGAATTTGCCCAGAGTAGCGAGTGGAATTTTAAGTCTGAGTTAAATTGGGGATTACTGCAATATCCGAACCATCAAGGGGTACAGCGTTGGGTGCGTGCATTAAATAAGATGTATCGTTCCGAACCGGCTACCTATGACCTGGCTTACGATGCCGCTGGTTTTGAATGGTTGGTTATCTCCGATTACCGCCAAAGTATCCTCATCTATGCACGGAAAGGGAAAAAACCATCAGACATGCTAATTGCCGCATGCAACTTTACCCCTGTCCCAAGACCCAATTATCAGTTTCTGGTTCCTGAATCGCGCAGCTGGCGTGAATTATTGAACAGTGACCACCCTGACTTTGGCGGTAGTGGCATGATCAATGAACAGGAGATCCCCGTGCACATCTCCACCGGGGTGATGCCAAAATACCTGATCAGTATCAATATTCCGGCACTCGGACTCTCTATTCTTAAAAAGACAAGCTGATGTTCCGGACCAGGGTTGGAAATCACCACGGTGGTCTATTTATCGGCTTCTGGGGTTCATGGTCCGCCCATTTGATCCTTGCTTCCATGGTATTCCTCCCTGGATTGGCATGCTCTCAGGCTGGTCAAACCACGGATCCTTATGCCAGGTGGCAGGCCTTTATCGCAAATCATAATAAAGATAAATTTGATTACCTGATCCGGGGAGCCCAGGTGGTTGATGGAACCGGCGCCGTTCCTTATGCTGCCGACCTGCTCGTTCAGGGCTCTGCGATCGCTTTTGTCGGACCGGTTCCTGAAGAGCCTGGTATGAACGTACACATCATCGATGCACACGGAAAATACCTAACTCCCGGATTTATCGATGCACACGCCCACGGAAACCCCCTGAAGGAAGATGCATTTGTCAATTTTTTAGCGATGGGCGTGACGACGGTGTGTCTGGGCCAGGATGGGACCAGTCCGATGTATGACGACCTCAGGGAATGGTTTACACAGGTTGAGCAAGTACCGCAATGCATTAATACTGCGCCTATGGTAGGACACGGTACACTCAGAGTCCTTTCCGGTATCCAATATTCCAATTCACCGGAACCGGATGCCCTTAATCGGATGATTGAATTGCTGGACGATGCTTTGAATGCCGGTTGTTTTGGTCTAACCACCGGATTAGAGTATGAACCCGGTGGTTTTGCGGACAGTCTGGAATTGATCCGGCTGGCCAAAACGGTCGGTAAGCATCATCGTCTGGTGATGAGCCATGTGCGCAATGAGGATGATGATGCACTTCTCGCTTCAATTGATGAACTGGCGCAGATGGGAAAATATGTTCCGGTTCAGGTATCCCACTTGAAGTCGGTCTACGGAAAAGGCTCTGGGAGAGCACAGGAAATCCTCAGCTATTTACATCAGTTACGACAATCGGGCATTGCCATTACCCAGGACTGGTACCCGTACACGGCCAGTTACACCGGTTTATCGATCTTATTTCCGCCCTGGGCCAAACCACCTAACGATTACCCGACGGTAGTACGTCAGCGGAAGAGTGAACTACTTACGTTTTTGCATGATAAGGTCCTCTTACGCAATGGACCTGCAGCCACCTTATTTGGCTCTGGTCCTTACCGTGGAAAAACCCTTGACGAAGCAGCCCGGCAAACTGGTAAATCTTTCGAAGAAATTTTGTTGGAATTGGGTCCTTCCGGCGCTTCCGCAGCCTATTTCATCATGGATGAAGATCTTCAGGAGACCCTCCTCCTGGATTCAATGACCATGATCTGCAGTGATGGAAGTCCGGATATGTTTCATCCCCGTGGATATGGTTCCTTTGCCAAAATGCTCGGAACCTATGTGCGCGATCGCTCTCTGTTGACTCTGGCCCAGGCCATTCGCCGGATGACCGGATTACCCGCCGGCATCTTGCGCCTGCCTGAGCGTGGCTTGATTGCTCCGGGTTACCGGGCGGACCTGGTCATTTTTGATCTAAAAGAAGTGATGGATAACGCCACTTTTGAGCAACCCCATGTGCTGGCGTCTGGCTTTGATTATGTTTTTGTCAACGGTGTTTTAGCCTGGCACGACCAACAACTCATTGGGCATGGCGGAGAATTACTGCGTGCGAAAAACCAACCCCGGATAAAATGATAAGCTGGTTTTTTCAAAATTAATCCGCTTATTGACCATAAATAAATGAATGTTCATTTATATTTGAATTATCATGCGAACACGGGACGAAGTTAAAGAACGCACCATCTCCGACCTGGCCATTAGGATGATTGCCAAAGAGGGGCTGGAACGGTTCAGTTTACAAAAGCTGGCCAGGCAAGCAGGCGTTTCTCCGGCGACACTCTACATCTACTATAAGGACAAGGAAGACCTGATCCACAGCATCGGCAGTAAAGTAAGCGATGCCTTGTTTGAACACAGCCTGATTGGCTTTCATCACCGGATGAATTTTGCTGAGGGTTTAAGGGTGCAATGGCAAAATCGTGCCAGGTACCTGATCGATCATCCGACTGAAGTTCAATTTTATGAAGTTCTCCGGCATTCCAATCATTACCGGGACATTCAGGCCCGGACTACTCGGAGTTTTAAGGGAGTGATGAATGCATTCGTCCAGCAAGCCATCGCCAATGGTGAATTGAAGGCATTGCCATTTGAAGTTTACTGGTCGATCGCTTTTGCACCATTGTATCAATTAATCAAATTTCATAATCAGGGATACAGCTATGTGAATCCGGACTTCAGGTTATCTGAAGATCTGATGATGCAGACATTGGACCTGGTACTTCATGCCCTTAAACCTTGATCACCTTCAACCACTCCAATCCATGACCAAAGGGAAACAAACGTTATCATTTACCCGGTACCAGAAATTTATCATCGGCCTGCTGGCATTTCTGCAATTTACGGTGGTCCTGGATTTTATGGTCTTATCTCCCCTGGGTGCCATCCTCATGGATGAATTAAAACTGGAGCCTGCCCGATTTGGCGTTGTCGTTTCAGCATACGCCTTTAGTGCCGGCATTTCCGGCTTGCTGACGGCGGGATTTGCTGACCGGTTTGACCGCAAAAAACTGCTGCTATTTTTTTATGCAGGTTTTATGCTGGGAACTTTTCTTTGCGCCCTGGCTCCCGGATTTCACTTCCTGCTGATAGCCCGGATTATTACCGGATTATTCGGTGGAGTCATCGGATCGATTGGGTTTGCAATCATCACAGACTTGTTTGCATTGGAATACCGCGGCCGGGTCATGGGATTCGTTCAGATGGCTTTTTCAGCCAGCCAGATCTTGGGCTTACCCATCGGCCTTATCCTGGCAAATCGCTATGGCTGGCATGCGCCGTTTTGGATGATTGGCTCCATTGGCATTTTGGTTGGCGGCGTGATTGCCATCTACATGAGGCCGGTGCGTGACCACCTGGAAATCAAAATGGATAAATCGCCGATTCGACATCTTATTGGTACCATCTCCCGATCTTCACATATCCTTGGTTTTCTTGTGATGGCGTTGATGACCACCGGAGGATTTATGTTGATGCCTTTCGCCAGTGCTTTTGCGGTTCACAATATTGGATTGACCCTGGAACAATTGCCACTGCTTTATGGCGTGACCGGAGCTTTTAACATATTTGGTGGCCCTTTGATTGGAAAACTCGCTGATCAATATGGCAAATTCAGGATCTTCTTCTGGGGAAGCATTGTCGGACTGATCACCATGTTGTATTACACCCATTTGGGCATTACACCTTTGTTATGGGTTATTGTGATCAATGTGATTTTATTTCTGGGGAT
>JAGQXC010000589.1 GCA_020436785.1 Saprospiraceae bacterium
GGATCCCGTTGAATCTGGTTAAAGTTGCGGAAGAGGAAGAACAGGAAGTCCTCAAATTAATTGGCAAACTGGAAGAGGACGAAGATGTCCAGAAGGTATTTTATAACCTGGAGTAATCTTACCGGGGGATTTTTTGTTTGGCATACTCTCATCGGACATTCCTCCAGACCACGTGATCGCAATTAATTCAAGCTGTAGACATCACAATTCAGTTTATTTCGTTTAGGACGTATGAAGTACTGGACTGGTTTGATTGTTTTTATTTTTCTAATGGCTTGCCGGGTTGTTCCCCATGGCAGCTTCGAGACACCAAAATCACCAACCCCCGACTACCGTTTACTGTCAAACTGGGCAGCACATCCGGATAAAAAAGATGCAGCGGATAGCATACCGGCACACGCATCGGTGGATGAAAAGGATCTGTCTGCGGACGTATTTTTCATTTATCCGACAACCTACATTGGCAAGCGTGGAGAAGATCAATGGAATGCTTCCATCGATGACCAAGAACTCAACAACCGCACTGATGCCACTGCCATCCTCTTTCAGGCAAGCATATTTAATCAGGCCGGCCGGGTTTTCGCACCGCGCTACCGGCAGGCGCACTATGAAGCTTATTTTACCAAAGATGAAAATTCAGCGAAAAAAGCTTTCCGGTTAGCCTATCAGGATGTTGAGGCCGCGTTTCAATATTACCTGGATCATTGGAATCATGGGCGTCCGATCATCATCGCCAGTCATAGCCAGGGAACCACCCACGCCATACCCCTGCTTAAAAAATATTTTGATGGTACGCCTTTACAAAAGCAGTTGGTCGCTGCTTATCTGGCCGGTATGCCGGTCACGCGTGATGATTTTAGCCAGTTGATGCCCTGTGACCATCCTGATCAAACCGGTTGTTATTGCTCCTGGCGGACATTCCAGACAGGCTATCGGCCTCATTTTAAAAAGCCCTACCTGGCAGAACGATTTGCACCATTGGAAAATACGGTGGTCACAAACCCATTGACCTGGACGACCGATACGGTTTATGCACCGAAGAGGGTCAATCAGGGTGCCTTGCTCTTCAGGTTCAATGACATTTACCCGGAGCTGGTCGATGCCCAGGTGGTTCGGGATATGCTCTGGGTGACCAAACCTAAATTTCGGGGCAGCCTCTTTATCCGTACCAAAAATTATCATGTGGCCGATTACAATTTCTTTTATTTCAATGTGCGGGAAAATGCCAGAGAAAGGGTTGAGGCCTTTCGAAGCCACAATATTCAGGTAAGTAAATGATGACGGCCGGTGCGTATGAGCCCGTTTATTCTTTTATTGATAGGTGGGGAATCTACAGTTTTTGATTTGACCTCACTACGGAGAACTATTCGTTTGCTTTTTTTGGACTTTGCATAATACTTGATGAACCCGTAAATTGGAGATTTAACCAATTAAACATTCCGGATTCATGAAAGCATCTCGCCGTCAATTTATTCGCCAGTCCGCCACGCTGGCTGGTGCCATCAGTGTGTCGCAATTATTGCCCCTCGAAGCATTGGCGCGAAAACGAGCTATTGCCCCTTCCGACAAAATCAGGATGGGAGTCATCGGTTGTAACGGCATGGGCTGGGCGGACATGCGTTCTCATTTATTGATGGATGAAGTCGACTGTGTGGCCGTCTGTGATGTGGATCAGTCGGTCCTGGACCGGCGCAGTGAAGATGTGATGAAAATCCGGGGTTCGAAACCCGCTCAGTATAAGGATTACCGCAAGTTGCTGGAGGACAAAACCATCGATGCGGTGGTTATTGGCACACCGGATCACTGGCATCCCCGCATATTCGTTGACGCACTGGCAGCAGGCAAACACATTTATTGTGAAAAGCCGGTGGCGAATTCGATCGGAGAAGCACAATGGATGCTGAAATCGGCTGAACAAACCGACCGGCTGGTTCAGATTGGTCAATGGCAACGCAGCGGACCACACTACGAACAAGCCATTAAGATCGTGCGTTCCGGTGACCTTGGAAACATCCGCCTGGTTAAGGTGTGGGCCTACCAGGGATGGATGAAGCCTATGCAAAAGCAACCTGACGGCCCGGCACCGGAAGGCGTTGACTATACCATGTGGTTAGGGCCTGCACCCACCCGTCCTTTTAATCCCAACCGTTTCCATTTTAATTTTCGCTGGTTTTGGGATTATGCCGGAGGATTGATGACCGACTGGGGCGTGCATGAAATCGACATTGCCCTGTATGCCATGAATGCGACTGCACCGAAATCCATCGTTGCCAGCGGAGGCAAACTAGCCTATCCCGACGATCCTGCCGAGACCCCGGATACCCTGCAAGCTGTCTTTGAATACGATCATTTCAATATGCTTTGGGAACACGCAACAGGCATCGACGGGGGCAATTATGGTCGTACGGAAGGCATTGCATTTATCGGTAACAAAGCCACCCTGGTGGTCAACCGTGGTGGTTGGGAAATTATCCCCGAAACCGAATTTGATGCTCAAAAAGGGATGACGGTCTACGAGTATGAAGCAGTTCCGGAATATCATAAGCCCGGCAATCTTAACTACCTGGATTTGCACACGGAGAATTTTATCCGCGCCATCCAGAACAATGATCCGGGTAGCCTTAAATGTGGTATCAGAACGGGCAGTGTAGCAGCCATTAATGCACACATGGGCAACATTGCATTTAAAACCGGTCGTAAAATTTATTGGGACGTAGCTAGTAATCAATTCAAAGGCGATGCCGAAGCGTCAGGGATGATCCAACCGGACTATCACAATGGCTGGAAGTATATGGGATAATTATTTTCGTCAGACCCGCAAAATTCCCTGAGCGGATGAAAGGTCCATAAAAAAAGGTCCAGACCTTGCTAAGTGAAGCTCCTTTCAACAGGCTATCCATTGGGTGGTCGAATAATGTTATCTTTAAAGACCATCAAAACTCCGTGGATGGATGTTCAAGTTCCACAAATCACCATTTTCAGGTGCCTGATCGTCGCCTTCCTGCTACTGTTGACGGTGGTCTTGCACGGACAGGCATTGGATTCACTCCGGAATCAACCGGATAATCGGGCGAAAGTGGACGCTTACCATCAGTTGGCATCTGCTATGCAGCCCCACCGAAAGGTCCTGCAAATTCTGGATGAAGCTTACCGGATTGCAGTGGATCTCAAGTACTTATCCGGCCAAGCTCAAAACCGGTGGTTGGCGGGCGAAGTAGCTTTTCAACTCGAGCGTTGGGATGCCAGCAAAGAGGCTTACGAATCCGCCCTACGCATCTATCAGCAAGATGAAAATGTACCCCGGGAAATTAGTGCTTATGAGCGGATTGCTCTCGTGGAAAGCAAGGCCGGCCACAATACGCTGGCAGCCCAATACATTCAAAAAGCCAGTCTATTAAAAGAACGTCTGGCAGCGACCCAAGCCCAGGAAACCATCACCTCATTACAACAGCAAGATACCGCCATGCAAAAAGAAATGGCGGTCCAGCAGGTTGAAATTCAGGGATTGAATGTGGAGAAATCCCGGGCGCTGGAACAATTGCAGGCGCAAAAACAATTGTCGTTGGAACAGCAACTGGTAATGGCAAGGCTGCTTCGTGAGCGGGACAGCCTGGAGCTGGATCGTTTGGGATTGGAATACGATAATTTAAGTCAGGAATTAAGCCTCGAGAAAGCGCAAAGACGTAACACCTGGACCCTGATCGGGGCGATTTTGGTGGGACTCCTTTCATTGTTGTTTTGGCAAAGACTACGGATCGGTCAGGTTCGCAAAAACGTCCAGCTGGAGCGTCAACGTGCGGCCTATTTAAAACAGGTCAATGAGCTGAAAGATCAATTCCTGGCAAATACGAGCCATGAATTAAAAACGCCACTTAACGGCATCATCGGTCTTGCTGAAAGTCTGTTGGATGAAGATACCTGGGCAGA
>JAGQXC010000590.1 GCA_020436785.1 Saprospiraceae bacterium
AAGTATCTATAAAAGCATCAATAATACGAACAAAAGCTTCCGGCTCGACCATTTGTTCGATCGAAGAGATGAACATTTGTTCGCGATCTTGACCTTCGACAAAGTCCATAATATATGTTCGTTGGTGCTCGAATTAATTTACGAAAAACCAATCACATTAAAAAATATAATTATAGGTTATTGCACAGTCTGACGGTTGACGAAAAAATATTTGGTCAGCAGCAAGTGGTTGAATTATTGAGTCGACAAAAAGAACAAAGCGAGGGCGTGGATATGACTTGGAAAATTAATCCGCTCCATCGTTACCTAGCGCCCAGCGAGAATATGGCCGTTTTTGCTGACGACATATTTTGCATCATGAAAATCGGTTCCGAAACCCATGAATTTAATTTGCGGTTGTCATTAATCCTTGATTATCTGCAGGATGAATGGTTGGTTGTTCATTGGCACGGATCAAAACCGGAATATGTACAGAGTGAAGAAGATACCTGGGGCATCGAAAACTGGAGGCAAAAAACGACCGAACTGGAAAAACAGGTCGAAGAACGGACTGCAGAACTTATAGCGAAAAATAACGAACTGGAATTAACCTTGTCGCAGTTAAAAAATGCCCAAAACCAACTCATCCAATCCGAAAAAATGGCCAGTCTTGGTGAACTTACTGCCGGTATTGCCCACGAAATTCAAAACCCACTCAATTTCGTGAACAATTTTTCTGAAGTAAACAAGGAGCTTGCCGAAGAACTGCTTGATGCCATATCCAAAGGAAACATGGAGGAAATCCGGAACATAGCCAAAGACCTTGTCGCCAATGAAGATAAAGTCATTCATCATGGTAAACGGGCAGATTCCATCGTGAAAAGTATGCTGCAGCATTCCCGCACCAGTTCCGGAGAAAAGGAACTCACGGATATTAACGCCTTATGTGATGAATATGTACGGCTGGCATACCATGGCATGAAAGCTAAGAATAAGAACTTCAATGCCGATTTTAAAATGAAATTCGATGCTAACCTACCGCACATAAAAGTGATACCTCAGGATATTGGCCGGGTATTGCTCAACTTGACCAACAATGCATTTCAAGCGGTGACAGATGTAGAAAAACCAGAAGTAGTTGTTACCACCATTGAGCTCGAAAAGGTCATTGAAATTTCAGTTTCCGACAACGGATCCGGCATCCCCGAATCCATCAAAGACAAGATCTTCCAGCCGTTCTTCACCACCAAGCCGACCGGGCAGGGGACCGGACTGGGATTAAGTTTGGCGTATGACATTGTGAAGGCACATGGGGGTAAGTTGAAAGTGGAAACAAAAGAAGGTGAAGGGAGTGAGCTAATTATACAATTACCTGTTTAATCAGAATAATGGTAGAGAAATTCATAACAATCGTTTTTCTTTCTTTGATAGGGAGTGTCGGATTCACTCAAACCAGGGTGGCAATTGATAGCCTAAATCATCAAATTGAAATTGCCAAAGACGATACAAGCCGGATTAAAGCCCAGGCATTTTTGTGCTTATTGTATCGTTTGGGAAATACGGACTCTTCAATTTTTTATGGACAGCAGGCTTTGAAATCCGCTCGGCAAATTAATTATCCGGAAGGAGAAATATTGGCCTTAGGGTATATGAGTATTACTATGGAACAAATTGGTAATTTATCTAAGGCACTTGAAATGGCATTTAAAGCATTACAGATAGCAAAAACAAATAGGTTAGAATGTGAAGCTGCTTTGAATGCCATCGGCGAAACTTACATTATATTAAAGGACTACCCGAAAGCATTGCAGTATTTATATGAGCAAAAATCGATTTGTGAGTCAAATGGTAATATAGAAGCATTGGCCTATGCCAAGAAAGACATCGCAGTAGTTTTTGAAGAAATGAATCAACTGGATTCAGCATGGTATTATGTGCAATTGGCTATCCGGGATTTTCAAAAAACCGGTCGAGAAGAGCCGCAAATCTATCAAGTTCTCGGAAACATAAAAATGAAATCGGGAAACAATACTGAGGCATTAAATTTTTATCAAAGCGGACTTCAAATTGCAATTAAAAATAATGAACGAAGAGC
>JAGQXC010000097.1 GCA_020436785.1 Saprospiraceae bacterium
ATTCATCATGATTTTCCACGCGATGTGAGCCGTCTAATTATGCCACCCGCTCCGGGGATGATCATTATTGCCGGTTTGTATCTGGTAGGATTACTCATTCTCGGAACGAACATCTATCTGTTCCTTGCTGGATTTTTGATGGGTTACCTTTTTTATACGTACATCCATTATAAAACGCATACCACTCCGGTACCTCCGTATTTAAAGGCACAGTACCGCCATCATGCATTGCACCATTACAAATACCCGGAAAAAGCTTTCGGCGTTTCTTCGATGTTCTGGGATTGGGTATTTGGTACGATGCCTCCCAAAAAGGCTACAAAGTAAGTACGGAAGAAACCATGTTACCACAGCCTTTGTAAAAGGTGAAGTGGTGCCGGCCTATAGGACAATGTCAAAATATTGTTGCAGGTATTCGTCGTATTGTGCATTGGTAATCACAACTTCCGACCGTTGATCGGCCCCGGTTATAATTAACCGGTCGCCGGCCAGAGTGATCCTTCCTTCATTGGTCAGCTTCGTGCAAAGCCTCCGCTGGGTGAATGGCGAAGAAGCAGAGGTCTGATGGAACCGGCACATGGTCTGAAAATGGGGCAAGTTGACCGGCATATCCAAAAATCGGTACATCGGAATCCATTTTTTCTGATCTTCCGATTTCATAAGTTGATAATTGCCGCCGGGGAGAGCAAACACCTGATAATACCGGTACGAATGGAAGTCAGCTTCCTGACCTCCCAGGATTACGGGCTTTTGAATGCCGTCCCCAAATCCCACATCAACCAGCCATTTCTGACCGTCAATGAGGACCATGACGGCAGCGTGGCCACCATCTGCCCCAAAAGCATCATGAACTTCCATATAGACCGCACATGAGATCAAATAAGCATTGAAGCCCAACGATTGTAATAACCAGTGAAACAGGCTGTTGACTTCAAAACAGAATCCACCGCGGTAAGTGGGTACCACCTTTTGATAGATGCGATCCAGGTCCAGCAGGATCTCCCTTCCCAGATGAATGTCCAGGTTCTCAAATGGAATTTGATGTAGATGCTGCCATTGTAAAGCCGCCAAATGCTTCCAGTTGGGTTTGATTGGTCCCGGGTATTGCAGCCGGGATAAATAAGTCTGGATTTTAGCGAAGGTATCTGTCATAACGGCGATGAATACAATGATCTGCGCAATTCAGTTGTTGCGGAATAACGATTTTAAGATGCCCCGGATTCCTGCGCATACCGGATGGCTCCCAGGATTTCGTGCTCCCGTTGATGGTATAATTCAAGCGCTTTTTGTGCTGCCCAATCATTGACGATGACAAAACCGACCTCATCACCGGGCTTTAGTTGTCCCAGACCATCAAGATCCGCTTTGATAACCTGAGCGATCCGTTGATAACCTCCGGTGGTTTGCGCATCTCCCAATAACAGGATTGGTTTTCCGGATGAAGTAATCTGAATGGTTCCAGGCAGCACAGCGGATGAAAGGATGTCGTGAGCTCCTTCGGTCAGGGGGACTTTAGCCTCCAGCCGGTAGCCCATTCGATTGGAGTCCCGTCCGATTACGAAAGTCTCCTGCAACAGAGATTTCACCGTTCGGTAATCTGCCTGAAAAAATTCCGGGCCTGGCATCAAACGGGGGCGGAAATCGCCGCTGAAATCATGGCGCCAGTATTCCGGGACTTTTGCCGGAGTTATTTCACGATCAACCTGGGTCGTCCATTGAGTATTTTTCTTAAGATAAGCGAAAGGGGTGTGCACAGAATGGGTTGAAGTAAGCGCACTGGCACTTCCCATCCAACGTTCGATGTTCCAGGTGCCCCGGATGGCCAAATAACTTCGACATCCATTCACGGCGGTTCCCATTCGAAGGATGGTTCCGGCAGACATCATTAAGGTCTGGCAGTAATTCAGAGGATGCCCGTCGGCCAGTGCAGGGATACGTGCTCCGGTCAACGCAATCTGGCAATCATCCAGAAATTTAAGATGAGGCCCGATCATGGTGATCTCCAGAACCGGCTCCTGCAAGGCATTACCAACCAGTGCATTGGCAACCCGTGCCGCTTGTTTGTCAAGCGCTCCGCCCGGGGGAATGCCCAGATGCTGATAGCCGGATCTGCCCTGATCCTGGATGGTCGTCAAGAGACCAGGTTGTAAACATTTGATGTGCACGGTTCTAGTCATATAATTCCTCCCGGTTCAAGGGACGACCATTCAGCTTATTTCTCCACTCGTCGTATTCTTCAGCCGTTATCGAATAAAATCGAACAGAATCGCCTGGATGAAATAAAAAATCCTGGACGGCCACATCAAATAAAGAAATGGGCGTTCTCCCGATGATCTGCCATCCTCCGGGTGAGGCACAGGGATAAATTCCGGTCTGTCTTTGTGCAAGTCCAACGGACCCAGCCGGCACCTGTAATCGTGGTACCTTATGCCTGCTAACATTTAATTCTTCAGGTAGGATACCCATATAAGGAAATCCCGGTAAAAAACCCAGGAGGTACACCAAATAGGTTCCCCGGGTATGCAGTTCGATGACTTCCTCTATGCTTCGCTGAAGCATTTTGGCCACATGGGTCAGGTCTTGCCCGTTTTCGTCGTCGTAACAAACCGGAACCCGCCAGTGAATCATTTCTCCGGTTGATGCAGGATCAATGTTGACTTCCAGAGCTTCTAGCCTTTTAATCAATTCAGCCGTCCGGACAGCTTCCGGAAGAAAGCCGATGGTCAGGGAATGGTAGGCGGGTATCAGCGTGTGAATCCCGGGTATGGATGCCTCGCGAATCGTCCGGTACCAGGCCATGACCAAACGGTGGATATCCGGATCAATCTTCGGTTCAAATTCCACCACCAGTCCCTGGTCGCCATATGCGAGAAAATTCATAAAGCAGCGATGCTTTGTTTTTGGATACCCTGGGCGCTTAGCATGCGATCGATGGCCTGGAGGATCATCACAGCTTGCGGATTGTCTCCATGGATGCAAATCGAATGCGCTTTGATCGGGAAAACTGTTCCGTCGATGGCCGTGATCTGCTGATCCATGATGATGGCCCGGACCTGCTCGGCCGCTTCCTCCGGATTGAGAATGACAGCGTCTTCTTTCGCCCTTGAACGCAGGTTTCCGTCCGGCTCATATTTGCGGTCTGCAAAGGCCTCGGCAATGAATGGATGCTGGTATTTCTGAGTCAGTTCTTCCATCAGGCTCCCGGCGAGCCCCATTAACGGAAGTCGGTCATCGATTTCCAGGATGGCTTGCAGGATGGCAATGCATTCCGGTTCTTGCTCGGAAGCGGTATTGTAGAGCGCTCCATGCGGTTTGACATAGGCGAGCCGGCCTCCTTCCGATTCGGTCATGCCTTTTATGGCGGCGATTTGATATTTCAAAATGGCTTTCAATTCAGCCGGGGCAATGGTCATTTTCCTGCGGCCAAATCCGGCCAGGTCTGGATAAGAAGGGTGGGCCCCGATACTTACCTGTTCGTGCAGGGCATGGATGATCGTTTTTTCAATATGCAACGGATCGCCCCCATGGAATCCACAGGCGATGCTGCATGACGTGATGTATGGAAAAATCTGTTCATCCTGACCGATGGAATAGATGCCAAAACTTTCACCCATGTCACAATTAATATCTATGCTGAGGCGGCTGATCATGCGAATTCGTTTTTTTGGTATTAACTATTTTCAACGGATATATCCATCACCAATGTCGTATCAATCTTATTATCAAGGAGATGATAAGGCTGATTATCAACATGGTGGTCAATGGAATGTAAATTTGAATGTGCTCTTTTTCAATGCGAATGTCACCGGGTAATCGTCCAATGCGAGAACCCAAAAAGTACCAAACGATGCCTGCCAAAAACAGGATGACTCCTGCCAGCATCATCCACCTTCCTGTGTTGGTGTGATCCATGATTCAAAATTAGATAATTAATTGCCAAAGCGAAAGGCATCCGCACGAACACAAGTCTGTGCATCTTAATTCTTAGTATCTTGACGCCTCCAAAGTTTACCCTGATGACATACCATTACCGAAGCTCCTTACTTTTATGGTTATTGCTGCCAACCTGGATGTTTTGCCAACCTGACAGTCTGTCGATGGTTAGGCGGATGCAATGGTTCAAAGAGGCCAAACTGGGCATATTTATTCACTGGGGTATCTATGCCGTGAAGGGCATTGATGAATCCTGGTCCTTTTACAATGAATATTTAAGTCATGACGACTACCTGAAACAAACCGAAGGGTTTACCGCCTCCCGATACATGCCGGAGGAATGGGCCCGGTTAATAAAATCCAGTGGAGCGAAATATACTGTCATTACGACCCGGCACCATGACGGATTTTCTCTGTGGGACACCCAGGGGAGTGAACTGAAAGCACCAAACAGCGCCGCCAAAAGGGATGTACTAACCCCATTTGTTCAGGCCGTCCGGGATCAGGGAATCAAGTTGGGATTGTATTATTCGCTTCCCGATTGGTCCTATGTGGATTATCCCAATGAAACCAGGAACAGTAAACGATATGAACCGGGTAAAGAGCCTCCTCGCTGGGGGCATTTCCTGAATTATTACCAGGGCCAGTTGGATGAACTTCAGCGTGCCTATCATCCCGACCTGTGGTGGTTTGATGGTGATTGGGAGTTTAATGCCGATCAATGGCAAGCAGCCAAAGTCCGTAAGCACCTGTTGGAAGAGAATCCGGATGTCATCATCAATTCACGGCTCGCCGGGCATGGTGATTATGCTACTCCGGAGCAAGGTCTTCCGGTGCGGAAACCAGAAGATCCATATTGGGAATTGTGCATGACTATGAACGATTCCTGGGGCTATCAACCTAACGATACCAACTACAAATCATCCCGGCAGGTCATTCAGATATTCGCGGATGTGATCGGCATGGGCGGGAACCTGCTGCTGGACATCGGACCGAAAGCAGACGGTTCTATTCCGGCTGAACAATCCAGGATCCTGCTGGATCTCGGCCGTTGGACGCAAAAACACCAGGAGGCCATCTACGGTACGGAAGCCGGTCTTCCTCCCGGATATTTCAATGGTCCATCGACACTTTCTGCTGACCGGGAAACCCTCTACCTCTTTCTGCCCTACGATCCGCAAGGACAAATTGAATTACGTGGCGTAAAAAATGAAATTAACCGCATCCGCATCGTCGGAGAGGGCACGAAGCTGGATCATCAGGTATTGATGAAGCCCTATTGGAGCACTCATGCTGGCTTGATCTATATTGATGTGCCGGAATATGTATTGGATCACGATGTGACGGTAATTGCGGTTCAATTAAAAGGAAAACTGGAACTGGAATGAATGAACCATTGACCTGTGATAACGGATCTTGCCCGGATCATTCGTGCCTTTGGGCATATGGGGGATTATTGGTGCTTTTATTGCCAGAATGGCTTCCAGTCCGGGGCGGTTGGCTAACGACCACGGTGATCCTGGGTTCGGGAATGATTGTTTTCGCACTATACCTGCGTTTCAGGTCCGGTAGCCGGCTGAAATGCTACACTTGATTTAGCGGCGAAAGGTGGGTAAATGAAGCTCGTGGAAAACCTTAACTGAAAAAAATCCGGGATGCTTTTTTGTAACACCCCGGTATTTCTCGATTAATCCTTGTTTGGTTGCGGGGTCATCCGCAGATAAGGCTTGATCTTCTGATAGCCTTTCGGGAACTTGGCTGGGATGTCCTCGTCCTTGACGGAAGGCAAAATGACCACCTCTTCACCATCTACCCAGTCGGCCGGTGTAGCCACACTGTGGTAGGCGGTTAATTGCAACGAGTCGATTACCCGTAGGATTTCCTGAAAATTACGACCTGTCGATGGAGGATAGGTCAATGTCAACTTCACTTTCTTGTCCGGACCGATCACAAATACCGAACGGACTGTAGCTTTCTCGGACGCACCGGGATGGATCATTTCATATTTCTCCGCTACTTCCTTGGTTTCATCGGCAATGATGGGGTAATTGACTTCCGTGTGTTGGGTTTCATTGATGTCCTTTAACCATTCCATGTGGGAATCCAACGGATCCACGCTCAAGGCGGCCACTTTGACATTGCGTTTGTCAAATTCGGGTTTGAGTTTGGCGACCATTCCCAATTCAGTCGTGCAGACCGGCGTAAAATCAGCCGGGTGTGAAAATAGTACACCCCAGGAGTCACCGAGATAATCGTAAAAATCAATGTCTCCCTGGGTGGTTTTGGCTTTGAAATTAGGAGCTGCTTCTCCAAGTTTCACTGACATATGCAATAAATATTTAGGTTAATGAATGAGGAAATTTGTTAATATTTAGGTAGGGAAGGGTCAATTTCATCCGCCCAGGCCAGGATCCCTCCTTCCAGATTGTAGAGATTATCAAAATCATGCTGGGATTCCAGCCAATCAATGATGTCCCCGCTGCGTTTGCCACTGCGGCAATGAACGATGACCGGTTTATCTCTTGAGATGTCATCGATGAAGTGGCCAATCTGGCTCATCGGCATCAGAAGAGCCCCGATGTTTACAATATCATACTCATAAGGTTCCCGGACGTCAATGACCTGGATGTCCTCTCCGGCATCGAGCATTTTTTTGAGTTGAATGACAGTAACTGATTTCATAGGTTGATTGAGTGTTGAGGTTGATGAGCAAAAAGCTTCGTAGTCGATCAGTGGTGTTAATTCTGGTTCCTGATGGTAGAGGGGGTTCTCGTGCAGGATCTTGATTTTTATTTTCCGGAAGTCCATGGTTAGTCCTTCCACCATGAGCAAGGTGTTGGTCAGACTACAATTTCCGGACAGAAGGTATTGCAGGACCTGGATGGCCTGGATGGTTCCGATTAAACCGGGAAGCGGACCGATCACTCCTCCTTCATTACAATCCGGAATGGCATTCGCTGCCGGAGGAATGGGAAAAATATCTCGGTAATTGGAGCTCCTGGTGCCATCTTCCAAGGGAACATTTAATGCGGAAACCTGACCATCAAAGCGATAAATTGATCCATAGATGAACGGTATGCCCACTTTGTAGCAAGCGTCGTTAATCAGGTATCTAACCGGGATCTGATCCGTCCCGTCAATAACGATGTCGTATTCCGGGAAAATGTCCAATACGTTTTCACGGCGCAGGTAATCGGGATAGGTGGTGATATGGATATGGCGGTTCAGGTCTTTTAAATGTTGTGCGGCCACGGCCACTTTCATCTTGTGAACGTCGGATTCACGATACAATACCTGACGGTGCAAATTGCTCAGGCTGACTTTGTCTCCATCAATGATGCCCAGGTGACCGATGCCTGATGCGGCCAGGTATTGTAAATTGGGAACGCCTAGCCCGCCGGCACCGACGACCAATACACGCGCCTGAGCCAGTTTGTCCTGGCCTTCTTGCCCAATCTCCGGTAAATTCATTTGCCGGACGTACCGTTCCAGGGTGTCATTTTCCTGCAAATCGCATAATTCTAATTAATAAAACAAAAATGCCTTCCAAAGTTGAACTTGAAAGGCTACCCGTATTAATTTTTATGGACTATTTTTTAAAATATCAACAGTGTCGAGGTGGAGATACACTTCAGCAGGCGTCCATATGTCGGGTGTTGACACCTGTCTTTTACCAACTGATGTCTTCTTCCGATTCGGTTTGATCGACATTTCCGGGACGGTGGGAGTCTGCATCCTCCTCATAGTGATGATCAAATTCATCGTAGTCATAGTCCGGCATGAGCTCTGTCTTCACATGATTGATGGTATCTTCCATCGCTGCCAGGAATCGATTAAAATCTTCTTTATACAAGAAGATTTTATGCCGCTCATAGCCACCGTCACTGTGTTTCTTGGTACTTTCAGTGAGTGTTATGTAATAGTCGTCTCCTTTGGTTTTGCGAACATCAAAAAAATAAGTCCGTCGTCGGCCGGCTCTTACTTTCGTTGAGTAGACACTTTCAAACTTTCGTCCTGACCTTTCGTTATCCACAGGGTTCCATTTTGTCGTTAGCAATGCAATCTTAAACAAAATTAAAAATTCTGTGGATATGTCCTAATTCAGTCCCACTTAATTTGTTCTTCCTCCAGTTTCTGCTGCTCGACCATTTTGAAATAGTAACCTTGTTTTGCGTACAGTGTATCGTGATTCCCGTATTCAACCATTCTTCCGCGGTCAAGAACCAGGATGTGATCGAAATTGGTGATGCCGGTGACCCGGTGGGTGACCATGATAACGGTTTTTCTGGATAATCCACTTTGCAGGTGATCAAGTATTTGACGCTCGGTTTTGGTGTCAACCGCCGACAGGCAATCATCCAGAACGACGATTCTGGGATCCTTGATTAAAGCCCGGGCAATAGAAATGCGTTGCTTTTGACCTCCGGACAAAGTGACTCCACGCTCACCCACCATTGCATCATATTGCTTGGGTAATGATTCGACTTCATCGCGTACCGAAGCATATTCCGCATATCGCTCCATCTGCTCTCTCGGAGCTGTTTTTTCCAGGCCAAAGCTGATGTTTTCACCAATGGTATCAGAAAACAGAAAGACATCCTGAGGTACGTAGGCAATGTTTTTGCGGATGTCCTCCAGCCGAATCGAACGAAGGTCGGTCCCATCCAGTTGGATGCTTCCACCACTGACATCATACATTCGCAGCAGTAAATCACAAATCGTACTTTTTCCGGAACCGGTACGTCCGAGGATCGCCAGCTTTTCGCCAGGATGAAGGTGAAAATGGACATTTATCAACGCTTTGACTCCGGTATCTGGATAGGTAAATGATACATTTTCAAAGCGTACATCGCCGGTTAAGGCCTTTGGTTCCGACGACGGCGACAGAATGGTAGATGTTGTATCCAAAAATTCATTCAGGCGCTTCTGCGATGCTTCCGCTTGCTGGACAATGGACGCTATCCATCCGATGGCAGTAACCGGCCAGGTAAGCATATTGATATAAATGACGAATTCAGCAATATTTCCTGGGGTGATCAGTCCCTGGTTCACTTTGACACCGCCAATATAAATCGACAAAACCGACGAGATTCCAATAAAAAATATGATTAGTGGAAAAAACAAGGCGTCTGCTTTCACCATCTGCATGGACTTCTCCTGGTAATCACGGCATTCTTCATCGAAATACTTTACCAGAAATTTCTCCTGGACGTAAGATTTGACGACTCGGATACCGGAATAAATCTCCTGAGCAATGCTGTTTAGCTTTGAAAGCTGCCGCTGGATGATTTCAGATTTTTTATTGATGATGTTGCTGATGTAATAAATGGAGATGGAAAGCAAAGGCAATGGTGCCAGCGTGTAAATGGTAAGTTCAATGTTTACCCGGATCATTGAACTGACCACCAGAATAAACAACGTCAATAAGTTCATCGCGTATAGGATACCCGGGCCCAGGTACATGCGGACTTTGGAAACATCTTCGGTAATCCGGGCCATCAGGTCACCGGTCTTATTGCGGCGGAAAAATGCCTGATCCAGGGTCTGGTAGTGCAGGTAGATGTCTTTGCGGACGTCGTATTCGATCAGTCTGGACATAACAATGATGGTCTGACGCATCCAATACATAAAGAATCCCATCAACAAAGCGAACAGGATAACCAGCAATCCGAATATAAGGAGACCATTGCCAATGGAATGCAACAACTGTTCCTGTTGGGCGAACCCTTGCTGCATGCGATACAAGCTAATGTTTTGTACGACCAGGTCCAACGCCTGACGCACCATTTGGGGCTGCAGGACATTGAAATAATTGGATAAGGCAACAAAGAGAAATCCCAGAAGAAACTTCCATTTGTATCGTAGAATGTAGTGATTAAGTGCAGCCAGGTTCTTCACATTCACAATCTTGACGAATACAATGATACGGCAATTATCCATTAATAACAGGAAATGCTCGTCCCGGTTGCCTTGGATGGCATCAAATCAAGCACTTTATTTGAATGGCTCATTGCACGGGTATCCGGCAGATGTGCTTATCACTGATTATCGGTGAGACTCACGGTCGGCTCCAGTTTTATTACGGTGAAATAAGGGGCTATCCGTTGGTAGAATGTTGTATCAAATGCATGGATATTCAGAAGTTCTTCAATTTTGGCATAACGGCCGTGTTGCTCGCGGTACCGCACAATCAACTTGGCATCTTTCCAGGACAGATAAGGATGTTTTGCCAGGGTTTCTACCTCAGCCTTATTGAGATCCATCGGCCGGTAGATGGGCGAGGACACCAGGTAGGGCTGGATCTGGCGGAAGGTGGAGTCTGGTAAATTCCACGTCTCCGCTACTTGTTGAACGGTATGAAATCCGCCGAGCCGGTCCCGGTATTCCATAATTTTTGCTGCATAAAATGGACCGATTCCAGGCAATGCCTCCCAATCCAGCGGCTCTGGGGTATTGATATCGACCGGCTGAATTGTTCGCTGATTCATGGATTTGGGTTTGACATGAAAAACCTTCTTCTCCTGGATTACCTTGGCCGGGGTTGATGTAGTGTCAGCGGTAGGATCCTCCCATTGTTCAGCAGATGCAATGGACGGGATCTTGTCACCGGATGGATATTTTTTGTTTACCGCATTAGGTTTTCCCGGATGGGATCGGGTCGTGATTCGGTCAAAGGCCTTTGGTGCAGTGGCTTGGTCCACGGAATCATAATACCGATTTGCCCAGTCAAAGACAGCTAAAACTTCCCGGTTCTGTTCCGGCCTGATCCGGTGGGACATTGCATAATAAGCGATGCCTGCACAGGACAGGATCAATAACATTAAACCGGCTGTACGGTCTCGTTGTTGGCGGGTAAAAGAGGGTTTAAGTGATTTTATTTTATCCATTGATATCCATGTTCATAGATCGTAGCAAGGGAGTATCCTTTCCTGGCAATGCCTGATGAATCCGCTCCGGATAGATAACCTTTCGAGTAAAAGGTGGCCGCCAACGGTATTTGCGGATCCAGTGCATCGGCCAATTCATCGGCTGCATACCATTTACCGGCAAAACGAATCAGATTTTCCCTCTTCTTTAGTTCTTCCTGATCAAAGTAAGTCCCCAGTGTCCGGGGAATTTTGGCATAGGCTGCGTGTACCGGCGAACCGGAGGATGGGATAATCGCTTCGGAATTGACGTACCAGTCATAGCAATAAAGGTTGCCGATGAAATGGACTACCATTTGGTGGTTTTGACTTTCAACCAATACCCGGGAATCAGGTGATGGCTGGCAAAGGATCACCACGAAGCCCAATAAGATGACGCCAAGTTGAGTGGTTGGCCAGGAATGTTTTCGGGTTAAAAAATCCGCGATTAATGCAAGAATGAGCGTCAGTGGTAAAATTAAGGTCTGGTCAAAGTGGAAGGGACCCAGGTTGGCATAGGGCAACTTCTGCACGAATTGCATTGAATGAACGAGAGAGGTAATCAGCAGATCGGTAGCACGCCAGAGAAATCCGGCGCCGTGCCCAATCATCTGTTCGGTGAAGAGGGCCAATAAACTGCCTGAAAGGATCCAGCCGGTCAATGGAACGGCCAGCAAGGAACCCAACACGAAATAGGTTGGCAGGTAATGGAAGTTATAGAGCAGCAAAGGAATGATTAATAGTTGGGCGGCCAGGGTAACACTGATCATGCTCCACACCTTATGCATGATCTTGGATCTGCCAGGATGCTTTTGGGAAATGGGTAGGTAAAATATCAATAGACCACTGACGGCAAGAAATGAAAGCTGGAAACCAGTGTTCCAAAACAAAGAGGGTTCAGCGAGCACAATGCCCATGGCTATGACTGATAAGAGGACCAAACTTTTCGTTTCACGGAAGAGCAGGCGGCCGGTCTGGATCAACGTTATCAGACTGGCAGTGCGCAGAATGGGTGGTTGCATCCCGGTAAGCAAGGCATATCCCCACAAACCTCCTAATGCCAGCAGGTAAACCAATGTTGGTCGTAGCTGCAAAGCAAGCACCGGGATCCGGAGCAGCCAAATGAAGAATAAGTACACAATCCCGGCATGTAATCCGGAAATAGCCAGGATATGAATGGTGCCTGTTTCCCGGAAGATATTTTTCAGGTCATTGGGCATACCCTGCCGCAAGCCCAACAACATAGCCTTCAGAATCATTGCATTTTGCGGGTGGAGGTGTTGTTCGATGGTGGTCGCCAAAACTTGTCGCAATGAATTGGACCATTGACGAAGTACGGATGGCGGAAGGGTCACCAGATCCCGGGCGTCACGCACCCACATGATGTGGGTTAAGCCCTGAAGTTTGCGTATTTCCTGCCAGTTGACTTCCTGGTATTCGGGACTGGGCTTTGGTCTGGTTACATTCCCCCTGCACAGAACGCTGGATCCGGCCAGGATCGGCTCCCGTTGCGGTACATAAAGCTGAAGAGGATGGTTAATATGAATAACCGGTCCGGCGTCTGCATGGATGGCCTGGCCTTCGAGAAGGATAAACTGGCCTTTTGGTGTGGGATGGCATTCCTGTACGACTCCGGAAATCAGGCAATGTTCCAAGGATCCCAATTTTTCAAAACCATTGGGCGCATTGGCATTCTGCATGTGTTGAAATCCCATCAATAGAGAGGTCACTATAACTCCGGACCAGAATAGACCTCTGAACGGCTGAATGGGGCCGGCAAGCAGGGATAACATCACCAGAATTATTATTGCGGCCATCACGATCGGAAGGGCTATCCGGATAGAAAGGATTTCCAGGGAAGTAAACAAACACCCGGCCAGAAAGGGTAGGGTGATCAGTAAAACCGGATATTTTGGTTGGTAGAACATTGAATCTTTTAACAAGTGATTGGGATTGTGCTAAAATAGCAGGCGTGAATAGGGCAGCCGAAGAAAATTTAACTGATAGATATATCATTTTTATTTTATATCAATAAAAATGACCAGTGAAATCCGGGAATTCTGGCGCCAGAATTAAAATGCAATCAGTGCGTAGGATTTTTAACCGGATCAAGAATTATCGGTGACTATTTAATATCTTAAAGGCACTAAAAATCATTTTCCATGAGAACAGTATGGATAATTATCTTGCTGATACTCTATTTCCTTTTAGGATACTACATGTGTTCCATGCAAGGAGAATGTTGTCCCGGCGAGAATTCGGCCGACTCCACGACCGAAAAGATCATCAACGAAGCCCCCGAACAACCTGCTGCAGTGACTCCTGCATTTAAGCCGGAAACCGGACCGGTGCTTTTCCGGTATAACAATGCCGAGCCGATCCTGGGAGACGGCTTTGAGTCCTTGCGGGATTCCTTGTGGTCCAATATGGCCGCAGATCAACGTTTGCGAATAGTTGGTCAATACTTTGCCGGGGAAACCAATAATTCCAATTATGAAAACCTTGGCATTGCCAGAGCTCACGCCATAAAATTGGCTTTGTGGCCAAATGAAAGTGACGACAAATTTCAATTTGCCGGAGAGATGGTTGCCGACCGTGAGGGCATCGCGGAACATCCATTCCGGAGTGCTCGCTTTGAATATGCGGTCTTTAAAGAAACGATAAAGGAAATTGATAACAAAGCCGTTGTCTATTTTCCGTACAATTCAACGCGACGCATTAATGACCCGGACATCGAAGCGTACCTGAAGGACCTCGCCACGCGGTTGTCAAAAACCGACGAGAAAGTGGTGATAACCGGGCATACCTGCGACCTGGGTACCGATGCCAGTAATTACTACCTTGGCATGTGGCGGGCGGAAGTCGTCAGGGATTATTTGACGAATTTGGGGGTGGCTGCCAGCAGAATCACCGTCGCCAGTAAAGGGGAGAAAGACCCTATGGTGCCAAACACCAGCGCCGAAAACCGGAAAAAGAATCGTCGTGCAGAAATTGAATTAATTAAATAAAACCTAAAATCAACGGACTATGTTTTTTTTGATTTCACTCTGTTCCGTCCCTTGGTGGTTGATGTGGCTCCTGCCTTTTTTGATTGGCCTGCTGTTGGGATGGTTAATTTGGGGTAGATACCAAAGACTGCTCCGGCAAGCCGAAGAGGATCTGGCTGCATGCCGCAAGAAGTCCAAGCAATTGGAGGATGATCTGGCAGAATGCCGGAAAGCATATACATCACTTGAAAATGAAAATGCCACGCTCCGGGGCCGGATCCGGGAAATGGAAGCCGCAGCTTCGAAGCCAAAGGCCTCCCTGGCCTCCGCGGCAACCGGTGCGATCAGTGCACTCGCAGCGACCGGAGAAGTAAAGCGCGGCTCGTCCAATAGGTATGCTGCTTTCACCGAAGACAACCTTCAGGTCATCGAAGGCATCGGCCCTAAAATGGATGAGGTGCTAAAAGCCAATGCCATTCGCACCTGGGGCCAATTGGCCGCACAGACACCGGAAGGATTACGAGCCATCCTGGATAAGTCCGGATCAAGGTACCAGATCATCGATCCGACGACCTGGCCGGATCAGGCGGCCCTGGCCAATAAAGGGGCCTGGGATGATTTGATAGCCATGCAGAAGTCACTGGATACCGGCCGGGATACCAATACCGGTCAAACCGACTCCAAAGTGGAAAAGTTATTAATAAAAATGGGGCTCCTGCGGAAATTTGCCAAGGATGATCTGAAAATTGTAGAGGGAATAGGCCCTAAGATTGAAGGGCTCCTGCATGATGCCGGGATCAAGACCTGGGAGGCGCTGGCGAATACGTCTGTGGATAAAATACAGCAGATCCTTGATGCCGCCGGTGACCGCTATAATTTGGCTGATCCGGGCACCTGGCCCAAACAAGCCCGCTTGGCCCATGAGTCAAATTGGGATGAACTGGATAAATATCAGGAATACCTCCAGGGCGGAAAGGAGAGTTAGTTTTTTCCCACAATTTGGGAAATTGAAAAGGATAAAAAGCCATTCTCAGGAATGGCTTTTTGTGTTTTAGATCACTAGAAATGTAGTCTGAAGCATCTATTTTTGCTATCGCTACCGGTCAAAAAGTTAATCTGGCCAGTAGCCTCAATACGTTGCAGACGGGGCAGTATATTCTTTTGCTGTCAATGTTCGATACAAATAATTTTCTACAGAAAACACTTTTGAATATGCATCCAGTATCAGAAATTATCCGGAGCCGCCGGGCTGTTTTCGAGGGGTCCTATACGGGAGAAGAAATACCTGCAACGGTTCTTGATGAAATTTTGGAGAATGCCAATTGGGCTCCAACCCATAAAAGAACCGAGCCCTGGCGCTTCATCGTTTACACCGGCCAGGCCCGGCAAGAACTGTCTGATCTGGTTGGCGGCGCATTTAAGAAATTTACGCCCCCGGATGCCTTTTCTGAGATCAAATGGCAAAAAATCGCTCAAAAACCTTTGCAAGCTTCAGCTACCATCGTTTTGCTCATGCAGCGAGATCCCAAACTTAGCCTGCCGGAATGGGAAGAACAAGCTGCGGTGGCTTGTGCAGTTCAGAACATGTGGCTCACCTGTACGGCTTACCGCATCGGAGCTTATTGGTCCTCGCCTGGTTTTCTGGTCAACCATGGTCAGGAACTCTTCGATCTGCCGAACGGACAATCCTTACTTGGATTGTTGTATATGGGTACAACCCGTGAAGGTCAGTGGCCTGCCGGAGAACGTGGTGATTGGCAGGAAAAAGTAGTCTTCAAAGAATAGGCCTTTGGTTTATTCGGATTAAATCACGCGAACAGATTACTCCTTCCAGGGTTATACTAGTTAGAATTCCGGTGAACCGGACCAGGATTTCGCTTTCGGAATCATGGGGAATTATTCAATCAATTAACTAAACAGCATGTTTCACTACGATACCATGGTTGCAGCCCTGGAAGATGTTAAAAAAAGGGGATTCACCCTTGATTTTAATCTTCACTATGACAAAATCCAATGCCACAATCCAGCCGGCGATTACGATCCGGCACGATTCGAGATCGTAGAAATTCACCGCTTTGAAGGCATGAGCTCGACCGACGACAACTCCATATTGTATCTGATCATCACCGATGATGGACGCAAAGGAAGTCTGGTTGACGCCTATGGTGTTTATGGCGACGGGCTTTCTCCCGAGATGATCAAGAAAATGCGGGTTCATTACGCATGAAAAAAGAACTCCTCCTGGATGGCGCGGTCGGAACGGTCCTGGAAGGGAATGAATACCGTGGAAAAGAAGGTATTTGGACCGCCCGGGCTGCGCTGGAAAGACCTGGATTACTTAATCAAATCCACCGGGATTACGTCGCAGCAGGCGCAGATGTCATTACGGCGCACACCTTTCGTACCTCACCCTACGCTTTTACGCAAGCCGGATATACCCCGGATCAGGCCTGGGAAGCATTGACTGCCGCGGTTCAGGTTGCACAGTCTGCCGCCCGGGAGTCAACGAAAAAGATACTGGTTGCCGGATCCATTGCCCCTTTAGAAGATTGTTACCGGCCCGATGCAGTCCCCGGAGCTGCGATTCTGGAGGAATTTCATTCTCTTCAGCTGGAATGGTTGCAGCGGAGTGGGGTGGATTTGATATTGGCGGAAACCATCAACAACTTAAAGGAGGCATTAACAATTATCCGGATTTCAAACCGTTTGAACCTGCGACTCTGGTTAAGTTTGTTGCCTGGACCTGATTCGGACTTTAAGGACCTGGAATCGTTGTCCAACGCCATCCGGGCACTTCAATCGCATTCGGTTGACACCATTTTATTGAATTGCCGGCCAGCAGTAGAAATGAAGGAGTGGGTGCGGGCATTCGCTGGGATAAGTAAACCCTGGGGAGTGTATGCCAATGGACCCGGATGTCCCGATGCGGCGTGTGGATGGGATCCCCAGGGATTGCCTTTTGAAGCAAATTTTATCGATCCTTTATGCGACATCAGAGCAATGGGCGCTTCTGTGATTGGTGGGTGTTGCGGATCCACACCGGAGATGATCCGGGCCCTGAAAGAAAAACTTGCCGTTCCGATGCACGGGGTCAATAATATTCCAGTGGAATCTTAAATGTAAATGTCAGATTTACTCCATATTGTACCTTAGGCCTGACTACAAAATCCGGTGTGTAAAAGGCTGCATAAGCCTGAAGGCCGGTCCGGAAATAAGGATTAATCAGAAACTCATACCCGGTCCCAATCTCTCCACCATAATATTTCAAAATATTTTTCGAAGCAAATAAATCCAGACCGGTAATTTGTTGTTCAATGGTCTTTTCTTTCAAATAGGATATTTGGGGGGCAAGATAAAACCCTTTCGGCTCCTGATTGAAATACCAGTGAACGCCAGTGCGCACGTGCAGAATGTGTCCGTGATAATTCGCCTGGCTACCTTTTTGGAGGCCAAAATCGATCGTCCAGAGAAGGTTTTCTTTTTTTCGCGTTAGCGGTGCCTGGAAAACTGCTGCCGCACCATAATAATTGTACCGCGTATCTATAAGCGCCGGATAACTGGAACCACCTATTTTACCACCTGCATAGACTTTCCGCTGTCCGAAAGACAATACAGTGGTAATGAACATCAATAATCCGAGTAGGGTAGTTGTCCGCAACGGTTGTATCATGATATGTCATTGAATTCGGAGATAAAGATAGCGGAATATTGGTTCAATCGAAGCTGTGGTTGATTCGCTTTGTCATCTTAAAATTGGTTAGTGTAACCGAACCAAGAACCACCTGTTGTTGTTGGACCGTCTCAAATCCGCGGCGGTCGAATAGCGGTTTGGCCGTCAGACTGACATCGGATTCAAGCTGATGAACACCTTCGCGGAGATTGCTTACTTCAGCCAAACGGAGTAAATGGGAACCAATTCCCCGTCCCTGGTGATCTTTTCCTACATACAGCAAATCGATATAACCCGTAGTCATCCAGGTGATCAATCCCACCATGGTCAGTTCATCGCAGGCCACCCAGACGGTCTGTTCCCGGATGCGCTTTTGCATGCGGCCCGGATTGGCAATGCGGGAAACCCAGGCATTTATCTGGTCAGGCCGGTAATCCCGGTTATTGACATGCCGGATCGTTTGCACGCATAGCTCAATGATAGCAGGCCATTCTTCCGCACGGGCAGGTCGGTAGGTGATCATTGATGGGTCTTTAGGTCAGCTATGTTTCTGGGTCGAAATAAGTCTTTCCCGATATTGTTCCAGCCACATCATGTTACTGGACAAAATTTCATTCAGCAATTTCGTCTTGGAATCTTTCAGCTCATCGAGTTGATTGTGCATATCTTTTTCTTTTTGCGCCCAGGCTTCCTGAAATTCGTTCAGCGCCTGATCATATTTAGCTTGCAGTTCATCTCTTGCACGGAATTTTTTTTCCTTATAAAATGATTGTTCTTCCTGCAGGCTTAAGGCATCAAACCGGGCTCCGAAATCCTGTTGTAAACTATCGAGCATGCTTTTCTTGCGATTTATCAATTCATTCAGTTTGTTTTCAGAGGCACGTTGGAGTTCTTGCAAGTTTTGCTGTAATTGACTTTCCAGTTCGGTAAAATAATTTTGAGTCATTTCCTCCCAATGGTCCAGGTACTTCGTTTGTTCGCTGGCGGTCCATTTTTGCCAATCTTCTACGGCCACCGTATCCGGCTTAGGGATCTCCAATTGGGCCATGGTTGGGGCGATGAGTCCAGTCAATAAAACGATGATGATCAAAAATTCCCGGATACTAGGGACAATAAGGTGCGTATTCACCACTCGATGTTTTGAAATATCTTTTTCCATTGAGTAAAAGTTTATCGCCATCATAGGCCAATGCATAAGAATACTCTTCCTGATTATAAAATTGTAAG
Source organism: Saprospiraceae bacterium (assembly GCA_020436785.1). GTDB lineage: Bacteria > Bacteroidota > Bacteroidia > Chitinophagales > Saprospiraceae > JAGQXC01. The sequence goes on from JAGQXC010000097.1 coordinate 18,723, forward strand.
ATCAGGGTGGGAGTTCCCTGCCTGACCTGGATCTCCCAGGTCCCGGCCCCCTGATCGCGACCGCCCGCGTAACCGCTGACTCCGCTGCCGCCGACCCCTACGGTTGAATTGCTGGAATATTGAAAATATCCTTGCGGGCAAAGGTCGATCCGCGCTTCACTGCTGTAGCCTCCGCCAATTCCTCCATCGTACGAGCTCCCGGACGTGTAGGAATCCATGTACGTGAGCCGGGTACCCCGGAGGGTGTTTTGCCACTGTGCAATGAGCGAACCGACATCAGGTTTGGTGAATTGGAGACTGGTATGAATCTGACGCAATGCTTTTTCCAAAGGATCACCATACACCTGTTGGGTAGCGATGGCAATCATTAACACCCCTGAACCCTGCCGGTTCAGAACGGCCAGGGCCATCGCCTTCGCGGGTTGCCATTGCAATGTTCCAGTGTAATGGGCTTCTATCGTTCGATCATTCAACGTCCTCGATGGGCCGGCAAGATTGAGGCTGGTACCTGACCCGTCTTGCAGGCCGGTGGTCGCTTCATTCCGCAGTTCATCCAGAGTGGTGTATTCGTGGGTACTCAACAATATCAAACCGGCAATGGTCTGATGTCCAACCAACATGCCTTCATCCGTTTCCTGGCCCACCCAACCATCCGGCAGTGTAAATGAGATGCCCAGGGTTGGATAAGAGACCTTTCCGGTTTTTTGAGCATTCAGATCATGACTGGGGACAAAAGTGGCAATCAGAACGATCAGGAATGCCTGGATGAACAGCTTCATGGCTTATGATGTTAACGATATGAAATTTAGGCAATTGGACTCATTTTGTCAATGGCCGGACCATACTCCATCACCGGAGGATCGAAAAATCCCCATAACCCGGGTCTTCGGGCACCGTAGCTACGGATACCTGTGACACCTGCGCCAGGGGCGGCCCCATCTTACACCAGGCTTCAAATTCCATCAGCTGATCCTCCCGGCCCTGCACGAATGCCTCAACGGCTCCATCCGGCAGGTTGCGAACATAACCGGTTAGTCCTAATTCTTCCGCCATTTTTCGGGCGGTAGCCCGATACCAAACGCCTTGTACTTTCCCTTGAATAATCAACAGTTTTGCCGCCATCGCTATCTGTTTTCCATTTCTTCTTCCTCTTCAGTACCCATTTCGCGCCATCCCAGGGCCGCAACCTGGTCCTTAAAAAATTGAATCAATTCTTCGCGCTGGACATCGCTGAGCCGGGCTTCAGGGTGTAACCAGGTGAATGACTTAAGCGGCATTTCCTGCTCCTCCAGGACTTCAATACATTCATCAAGCGTATGATCTTTCCGTTTATCCATATAGGTATTCCAAATGGAGAAATTAACCTTTTCCCTGGCTTCCTTGATGTGGTGACGAATGATGAAAGACACCGGAGCAACATAGGAATACCACGGATATTCAGTCTCAAAAGAATGGCAGTCGTAACAAGCGTTCTGTAATAATTGCTGCAAGTCACCGGGTACCATGCGGGAATAGACCAGGTCTTCACCGGTATTCAGTGGGGGATTGCTTCTATTGACCGGTATGAATTGTACCAATAGAAGTACCAGTATAACACCCCAAATCAATCGCTGCATTGTTCTTCTTCGGTTCATATTGTTTTGGATTCCATGATGACGGGATACAAAGATAAATTGCTTTCCGGAGATCAGGCATGGAGGTGCTCGTTGAACTTAAAGTCATTCGCACCGTTCTAAACCAATTCAATCCATAGAGAGCGATGGGTATTGGAGCAATTTATTCATCTTTGCAATTGCAATGGAGAAGTCAGAAAAAAGAAAACTTAACCGGGAGCAGATCAAGGAGTTAGGCTACTTCACCCGGTTCATTAAACCGTATATGACCGAATTCATCATTGGTTTGGTCCTCTTGTTTTTATCCTCTGTGATTGTCATGGCCTTTCCTTATCTGGCCGGAGAGATGGCGGATATTGCTAACGGAAAATCAAAGCTGCACCTAAATCTAAATCAGGTCGGAGGCCTGCTGCTCATCATCCTGGTATTACAGGGAATTGTCTCCTACGTCCGGGTGATCCTGTTTACGATATTCAGTGAAAAGAGCATGGCTGACGTTCGCGTGGCATTGTATCAAAAATTAATTACGTTGCCGATCGTATTTTACGATAAGAACCGGGTAGGGGAGCTCGTAAGCCGGATCACAGCGGATGTCGATCAATTGCAGCAAGTGCTGTCGGTGACCATGGCGGAATTTATCCGCCAGATATTAATCCTCATCGTCGGGATTACCCTGCTGATGATTTCTTCGCCACGATTATCGTTACTGATGCTGGCGACCTTTCCTCTCATTGTAATTGCGGCCTATTTTTTTGGCCGTTTTATTCGACGGTTGTCCAAGGATCGTCAGGAAAAACTGGCGTCGACCAATACGGTGGTCGATGAAACGCTTCAGACCATCCACACCGTGAAATCTTTCACCAACGAATGGTTTGAATTTGGCCGTTACCGGGACAAGATTCAGGAAGTGGTCAAGACGGCATTGCACCTGGCCAAATACCGCGCTTCTTTTGGAAGCTTTGTGATCGTCGTATTATTCGGCGGTATCTTTTTTCTACTCTGGTTTGGAGCCCGGATGGTTCAGAATGGAACCATGACCGTAGGCCAATTGGTTGCTTTCATCGCCTACACCATGTTCATCGGTGGAGCGATTGGCAGCCTGGGTAATTTTTATACAACCATAGTATCCGCCATTGGTGGTACTGAACGGATCCGGGAGATCCTCAGCCACCCGGTGGAAGTGACCACCAATCGTCACCTCGCGCGACCATTGGTTACCGGGAACATCACGTTTGACGATGTCCAGTTTCGGTATCCTACCCGGGAAGATGTCCCCGTCCTGAAGGGAATTGATATGGAGATCGGCGCCGGCAGAAAAATTGCCCTGGTGGGTTCCAGTGGTGCGGGAAAATCAACCATTGCCCAGCTTCTACTGCGATTTTATGAACCGACCGGTGGACAGATATTGCTGGATGGCCAACCGATAGCCGGTATGGAATTACAATCTTACCGCTCCATATTGGGATTGGTACCCCAGGAAGTGATCCTTTTTGGCGGTACGATCCGTGAGAACATCTTATATGGAAATCCGGATGCGAATGAATCCCAGTTGATTGATGCGGCAAAACAAGCCAATGCGTGGGAGTTTATCCAATCATTTCCCGAAGGCCTGGAAACCAAGGTTGGCGAGCGCGGGATAAAGCTTTCTGGCGGCCAACGCCAACGCATAGCCATCGCCAGGGCCATCCTCCGGGATCCTAAGATTCTAATTCTTGATGAGGCCACTTCATCCCTCGACGCCGAATCCGAACGCGTCGTACAGGATGCGCTGGACAATCTTATGCAGGGCCGTACTTCGGTGATCATTGCACATCGTCTGGCAACCATTAAGGAAGTCGATTGCATTTATGTCATTGAGCATGGTAAAGTGATCGAGAGCGGTACCCACGATGAGTTGGCTGCCATCCCTGATGGTGCCTACTCAAGCTTCGCCAAATTACAATTTGACACCAGCGAATGATTTGGGAATCCAATAAAGACCTACGGAACCATAACACGTTCGGAGTATCGGCAAAGTGTGCCTATTTTACCACTGTTCATTCGGTCGCTGAAGTGGAAACGGCAGTCCGGGAAGCTCCGGCCCCGATCCTCCTGTTAGGTGGGGGTAGCAACGTTCTTTTCACCGGAGATCTGCCGGCGGCCGTCCTGCATATGGCTTTACCCGGAATCCACATTGTCCAGGAGACCTCCGATCAGGTGCATGTAGCCGTGGGAGGGGGAGTGCGCTGGCACGACCTGGTTTTATGGGCGGTGAGTCACGGATATGGAGGAATTGAAAATCTCGCATTGATTCCCGGCAATGCAGGCGCAGCTCCCATTCAGAACATCGGCGCATATGGTGTTGAGGTCGCTTCCGTCATCGAGGCCGTTGAGGCTTACGACTTACAGAATAAAGAAGTACTGCGGTTTCCGTCCGAGGTCTGTGAATTCGGTTACCGGACCAGCGTCTTTAAGACGGACTACCGCAACAAGCTATTAATTTTACGATTGCACCTTCGGCTGAATAAGCACCCTGTTCTCCATTTGGAGTATGGCGCCATTCGGGACGAACTTTCCTATATGGGAATAGCCCATCCCGATGTGAGATCGGTCAGTCAAGCCGTGATTCGCATCCGGCAAAGCAAATTACCGGATCCTGCCAAATTGGGTAACGCCGGTAGTTTTTTTAAAAACCCGGTGGTCAGCCGGGCCGTTTATGAGGATTTATTGTCCAAATATCCTGCGATGCCACATTATCCGGTTGATGATTCACAGGTAAAGATCCCTGCGGCCTGGCTCATCGATCAATTGGGATGGAAAGGGCACCGGCAAGGTGATGCCGGGGTTCACCACCGCCATGCACTGGTGCTGGTCAATTATGGCACGGCGACAGGACAACAATTGATCGAACTTTCTTCCTCAATCCGCCATTCCGTCCATGAGCGGTTTGGCATTGTGTTGGAAACGGAAGTGAATATCGTCGGTTGAACTCAGGCCTGAGCGGTCGGCGTGTTAAAATTCATGGGTGGTAACTGAGGTTCCGGCTCATCGATGACGCCAAACTGCGCTTCATATTTTTTGATATTATCCTGCAAAGCTTTCAGCATACGCTTGGCATGTTCAGGTGTCACGATGATCCGGGATTTGACTTTGGCCTTAGGTACATTGGGCATCAGGCGAATGAAATCAATGACAAATTCGGCATGGGAATGCGAAATGATAGCCAGGTTGCTATAGGTTCCTTCGGCAATTTCTTCGGGCAATTCGATATTGACCTGGTTGCGATTCTCCGACATAGTTTGTTCTTTTTAACGCCTAAAGATAGTGCATCGGGCCCATTTGACGGAAAGATGATCATAGTTCAAGATTTTTTTGCCCCAATTATTTGGAAATCAGATAAAAATGTTAAATTTGGTCATCCAACCAGGATTCTTTAGCAGAATCAATCTATAATTAGCTACCAATCTTATTCCAACCGTACTATAAAATTGTTTAGTGTCGTAGTGATTATACTACATATTAAACAGATTCATATAAGAAAACAAATTATATATTACACAAATTTGTAATATAAAATTCAAATTGTATCTTTGATAACCAATTATTACATCCTATGGCAGTAACTTTACATCGCAAAACAGATTCTCCTAACCAAAGCAACCCGCCCAAAAAGCTTTCGCTGGACAACACTTTGTTGTATCTGGTTGGAGCAATTGGATTGATTGGGTCCATTTATTTGGTGACGTCCACTACCCGGACAACAGGTTATTCGAATCATGGTCGGACGCAATCCGGGATGATTGTAAGTCAAAAGCAATTGGTTCAACCTGTTAATAATGAGGAGATTACCACACCAACAAGTACCACGGACACCGTAAAGTGATTTTTTACGGAAACAACGCACATTCAGTTTCTCATGAGTGGTTTGACATGGCGTAAAACCATTTTGCCCCCCACTTTTCTCCCCCTTTGACCTTAAGGTCTTGTTCGTTAAAACCTTTGAATGATCCAATCAGAACCTGCGCTTTGCGTTTGGTTTCATGCCTATTTTAGGCCAGTACTGGTTTACTTGCCCCGGAGTCGGGACATTATGGTTAATTTCTTCCATTCGGGTGAACCAATTGTTCATTTTGTGTATTATTACATCGTGTTCAATTGTGCAGCATGATCAAGATCAAAGACCTCATTGAACGATCGGCATTCGGAGTTTGCACCGCCATCGGTGAGCGCTTTGGCATTGCCACTTCCCGCATCAGGATTTATTTCATCTATACCACACTGCTAACCCTTGGAAGTCCGCTTATCTTTTATCTGTTTGCAGCCTTTTGGTTGAATGTTAAAAACTACATTCGCCGAAACTATAATACATTGCTCGATTAGAACAGTCCTCTCAGTCACTCCCTTTGAATGCTCAAAGGGAATGTTAAATTAATCGGTTGCAAATGTTAATTTGAAAAAGGCACCGGCCCAACCAACTTTTTTGCATTAATTTCCATCTATACAACAAGAAATTAGGTAAACGGTGTTATCTCCTGACAGATAGACCTGCCTACTAATCCAACCATTCATGAAGCTGAATAAACTCTTACTGCCTATCGTAATTCTGGGAGCCATCATTGCTGCCATCGTCCTTTTTTCGGGATCTAATAAAGAAGAACAAGTTAAAGACATCTATACGGAGGTGAAGGAGGGCCCCTTCACCATCCAGGTATTAGCCACCGGCGAGGTAAAAGCAAAACGTTCCGAAATCATCCGGGGTCCGTCCGGGATGCAAAGGGTAGGTGTTTATCAGATAACCATTCAAAACATCATTCCGGAAGGTACGGTCGTTAATCAGGGCGATTTTGTGGCACAACTGGATCGCACTCCCCTGGCTTCGCAACTCAACGATGCCCAGGCTGAAATCGATAAGATCAACACCCAACTGGAGCAGGCGGTCATTGATACGACCATTGATCTGCGAAATATCCGGGACCAGATTAAAGACCTGGAATTCACCATTCAGGAGAAGAAATTGCAGTTGGAACTCAATAAATACGAACCGGAAGCCATCCGCCGCCAAAATGAAATCGATATGGAAAAAGCGGAAAGGGACTTTAAAAAACAAGTCAACAACTTGAAGCTTTCCAAAGAAAAGGCCGATGCAAAGATCCGGGAGATCCTGACCAACCTCAAGCAGCAACAATACAAGCAGGATCAATTGAACATGGTCGCAAAAGAATTTACCATAACCGCTCCAACCGGGGGGATGGTGATTTACATCCGGAACTGGAATGGCTCGAAACAAGGCCCGGGCTCTCAAATAAGTGGCTGGAATCCCCGGGTTGCTGAATTACCGGATCTGTCGGAGATGATTGTTCAGGCTTACGTCAATGAAGTGGATATCAATAAGATAGGCTTGGGTATGGATGCCAAAATTACGGTGGATGCCCTTGCCAAAAAGGAATTTAGCGGCCAGATCATCCAGGTGGCTAACATCGGTGAGAACTACCGGAACTACGATTCCAAAGTTTTTGAAGTCTCGGTGTTGGTCAATGAATTTGATTCCTTGTTACGTCCGGCAATGACCGCAGCGCTCGAAATCCTCACCGATAAATTTGAAAAAGCAAAGTTTGTCCCTCTGGATGCGATTGTGCGTGACAGTCTGTCCTACGTATATGTCTCTGACCACAACAATACCTACAAACAAGAGGTCATTTTAGGCGATGCCAACGAAGATGAAGTGATCCTTTATCATGGGGTTGCAGCAGGTACCAGGATCCTACTTAGCTTACCGGACGATGCGTCTGCTTATCCGGTCCATCTGCTTGATCCTGCGGAAAAAAGCCAGGCCCTGAGTAGTTTGACCCAGGAACGCCTGGACCGACAACGAGCCAAGGATGCCTTGCGGTCAAAAGTGAAAGACAATGAAATAACTTCCGATCAATCTGGCGGCGGCAATTTTATCATTTTCTAATATTCCCACATGGATCGCTTTCTGTTTAATCTGGTTTTGGCCATTGATGGCGTTTTAATGAATAAATTAAGGGCTTTTCTGACGGCCCTGGGGATCATTTTTGGCGTTGCGGCGGTCATTGCGATGCTGGCCATTGGGGAGGGTGCCAAAGCAGCCATCCTCGACCAACTCAAATTGATTGGTTCCAATTCGATCGTGGTACAAATCAAAAAAGAATCCATTTCTGAAGATGAAGCTGCAGAAGGCTCCGGGACCAGTTCCGATTCGCAAAAAGAAGGCAAAACCAAATGGAGCCCTGGTTTGCGGGTATCCGATGTCGAAGCGATCAGGGATGTGGTGCCAACGGTGGAAAAGATTTCACCCGAAGTCATTATGAATAAAAAATTGCTGGCCAATCACCGGCAGGGCGATGTGCGTTGTGTGGGCATCACGGCAGATTTTTTCTCATTGAATAACATACCCATGGGGTCGGGGAGGGACTTCTCCCGAAATCACCACAATCTTGGTTCGCCGGTATGCATTATCGGTCGCAACATTCAAAAAAATTACTTTCAGCAGCGGGATCCAATTGGGCAGACCATTAAAGTCGGAAACACCTGGTTACGGATTATCGGTGTACTTGAACGTCGAATTACCCAAAAAGAGAACCTGGATAAACTTGGTATCCGGGATTACAATTCCGACGTCTACGTCCCCTTGCAAACGGCTTTGATCCGGTTTGAAAACCGGGCCAAGATCACCAACCGTGATGTCGGAGAACAAGGCCAGAGTCAGGAAGTGGATTCTTATAATCAACTTGACCGGCTCGTCGTGCGGGTCCATGACACCAAGCAACTGCAAGCAACCGCCGACGTCATCTCCCGCATGTTGAAACGACGCCATCAGGGCCTGGTAGATTTTGAAATGGAGATTCCGGAACTGCTGCTACAACAACAACAAAAAACACAAGAGACCTTTAACCTGGTGCTGGCTGTCATTGCCGGGATTTCACTCCTGGTGGGTGGCATCGGAATCATGAACATCATGTTGGCTTCCGTCCTCGAAAGAATAAAGGAGATTGGGGTACGCCGATCCCTGGGGGCTCAGCGAATCGACATCGTCCTGCAGTTCCTCTTGGAGGCCATCCTGATCAGTTTGATCGGTGGATTAATCGGGATATTCCTGGGTTTGTTCTCAGCCAGCCTGATTGCCCGGTCGGCGGAGATCCCAACGGTGGTTTCCGGGTGGTCAGTGGCGGTTTCTTTTGGAGTTGCTTTCATCATCGGGTTGGTTTTTGGATTGATACCGGCACAACGGGCTGCCATGCAGGATCCTATCAAAGCTTTACGAACTGATTGACCATCTTCTAAAATAAGTGTGATGCGTTTTACCCTCACTTTAGTATTGTTTTTTGGCCTCTTGATGTCCGGATCAGGACAGGAGTCGGTGCGTTTAACCATGC
>JAGQXC010000591.1 GCA_020436785.1 Saprospiraceae bacterium
ATAGTTTTCGGGCGGCATTGGCACCCATACTTACGTGGTCTTCCTGTCCATTGGACGAAACGATGGAATCCACCGAAGCCGGCGTTGACAACTGCTTATTTTCACTGACCAGACTTGCAGCAGTGTATTGGGGGATCATCCATCCCGACTGCAAGCCGGGATCCTCCGTAAGGAACATTGGCAAACCTCGTTGACCGGATACCAGTTGGTAGGTTCTCCGTTCGGATATATTTCCCAGCTCAGCAAAAGCAATGGCCAGGTAATCCAGGGCAAAAGCAAGCGGTTCACCGTGGAAATTTCCGCCGCTGAGGATCAGGTCATCTTCGGGAATCAGGATGGGATTATCGGTGACGGCATTGGTTTCAGTTACCATGACCTGACGGGCGCGATTCCAGGTATCCCGAACGGCGCCATGCACCTGCGGAATGCAACGGAACGAATAAGGATCCTGGACCTCCTGTCTTGGGGTTTGTTGCATGGGGCTATTGGATAGCAAACCATAGATTTGTTGTGCCGAATGAATCTGTCCGGCGTGAGGCCGCAAATGGTGAATGGCCGGGTGGAACGGCTGGATGGAGCCTCCGAATACATCGATGGACAAGGTGGCAATCCATTGAGCCCATTGCCACAAATGGTCGGCACGGAAGAGCGCCTCCAATCCCAGGGCGGTCATAAATTGGGTGCCATTGATCAATGCCAGTCCTTCTTTGGCGTCCAACTGGATGGGCTCCCAACCCAATGAGGCCATTACTTTACTGGCCGGTTGCCGTTTATTCCGGTACCAAACCAAGCCTTCCCCGATCAATGGCAGGGCGAGATGGGATAATGGACACAAATCCCCTGAAGCGCCTAGAGAGCCTTGTTCTGGGACATCCGGTAAGATGTCTTCATTATAAAAGTCAATCAACCGTTGGACGGTCCTCGGGTTGATGCCTGAATAACCCAGTGACAACGCCTGGATTTTCAGCAACAGCATCCAGCGGACCAGATCTTTGGGCAACGATGAGCCGGTACCGGATGCGTGCGACCGCAACAAGTTGATTTGCAGGGTCCGGCGATCCTCGGCCGGAATGCGTTTGTTTTGCAGGTAGCCAAATCCGGTGTTGATGCCATAATAAGGATGCTGGCCATCAGTTAATTTACGCAACAAAAAGGCGTGACCCTGCTCCATGCGCGACTGGGCATCCTTGTTCAGCAGCAGGAAAGGTTTCTGCTCTTGGATGCGACACAATTCGGGCCAGGTCAAGGCTTCTCCGGTGAGGTGGAATCGCGGCCGTGTGGCAGGTTCGACGGTTAGGGACATTGCTGTCGGCTTTTTTACAAAGTTCGTCCCTTTTATTGATGAATGAAAATAACTTATTTTGTAGCTATTAATAACAAATAGTTATCAATGGAACTTAAGCAGTTGGACTATTTCCTCACTCTGGCGGATACCCTGCACTTCCGGAAAGCGGCAGAAAAACATTACATCGTCCAGCCGGCACTCAGTAAACAGATCAAATCCCTGGAGGAAGAGCTGGGAGTAAAATTGTTTGAACGTAGCCAGCGCCGGGTTCAGTTGACGACGGCAGGCCAATACTTCAAGCAGGAAATCGCTCAAATCCGTCAGCGGCTGGAGGAGGTGCGTAATCTGACTCAGCTGGTCGCGACGGGAGAAGTCGGTGAGATTCGCATCGGTTACGTGGGCTCCTGCATTCACACCTTCTTACCGGAATTGCTGACCGGGCTGACTTCTGCATTTCCCCACATCCAGCTTTACCTCACCGAAATGATCACTGCCGCCATGTGGGAGGCCATCCTGCGCGGCGAACTCGATCTGGCTTTCCTGCGGAATCCATCCTTTCATGAATCGATTGAAAGCACCCTTATCTGGCAGGAACCCTTTGCGCTCGTGGTCCCAGCATCCAGTTCCTTGAATGAAGGCAATTTCCGGAGCATGCGCCAGGTCGCCCGTGATCCCTTCATCCTGCCTACCCGCGCCGACGGAGATGCTTACCACGACCTGCAGTGGAGTATCTGTGAAGATGCCGGCTTCTCGCCCCAGGTCTCCCATGAAACCGTGCACGGCCATACGGCTCTGCAATTGGTCGCCAATGACTTGGGTCTGGCCATCCTGCCTCTTTCCTTTCGCCAGGTCACCACCGCCAAGGTGCGCTTTCTGGAGATTCC